>JAAFJK010000331.1 GCA_013298105.1 Cytophagales bacterium | reverse complement strand
AATTGCGCCTCACCTAAACCCAAATATCGCACAAAATTTTTATCATCTTATTTTCTACTCGTTCCTAAGTTTTTTGACCTTGCCTGCCCATGCGCGCATTCGGTAGGCAAGGTCAAAATTTGGCTCGTGAATCCCGCACGTAGCCATTTTGTAAGAATTTCTTATGTCGTGCAAAATCCTGACTCTCTTATTTTTATTTGTTCCTAAAGTGATGCCAGACGCTTACAGCTTTTACTCATGGGCAGGCAAGGGCGTTATCCTGCCCAGTTTTCCCTGTCCAAATTCCTGTAGTGTATAGCTTCTGAAAGGTGCTGAATTTCTATGTTTGCGCTGGCATCAAGGTCTGCAATCGTGCGGGCAACTTTCAAGATGCGGTCGTAAGCACGTGCCGAAAGTCGTAATTTTTCCATAGCCCGCTTGAGCATATTTTTGCAGGCAGTATTGATTTCGCAAACCTCCTTTACCATCTGTGAAGGCATCATGGCATTGGAGTAGATTTGTGGTGTGGCTTCAAAACGCTTGGTCTGAATTTCACGCGCACGTATCACACGCACCCGAATCTCAGCAGAAGTTTCAGTTTTGCGGGTAGAAATCATCTCATCAAAACTTACTGGCGTAACTTCTACGTGCAAGTCTATGCGGTCGAGGAGAGGTCCACTGATTTTGTTCAAATAACGCTGTACAGCACCGCTTGGGCATACACACTCTTTTTCGGGGTGATTGTAGTATCCACAAGGGCAAGGATTCATGCTGGATATAAGCATAAAGTTGGCAGGAAAATCTACCGAAACTTTTGCACGAGAGATAGTAACGCGCCTTTCCTCCAAAGGCTGCCGCATGACTTCCAACACTGTACGCTTAAATTCGGGCAATTCGTCTAAGAATAAAACTCCGTTGTGTGATAGTGAAATCTCTCCTGGTTGTGGTATTCCTCCGCCTCCTACCAAGGCTACATCACTGATGGTATGGTGTGGCGACCGAAAAGGTCTGTGTGCAATCAAAGAGGCATTCGAAGCGAGCTTGCCTGCCACTGAGTGTATCTTGGTAGTTTCTAAGGCTTCTTGCAGGGACATGGGAGGCAAGATAGAGGGCAGTCGTTTGGCGAGCATGGTCTTGCCTGCCCCTGGCGGACCTATCATGATGACGTTGTGTCCGCCTGCGGCGGCTATCTCAAGAGCGCGTTTGATATTTTCTTGTCCTTGCACGTGCGCAAAATCGGCTTCGTAATAATCTTGTGCGTCTGCGAATATGTCGCGGGTGTTGGATTCTATGGGGGTTATTTTTTTCTTATCTGTCAAAAATTCTATGGCTTCCTCGAGTGATTCTACAGGTATGACTTCCAGATTGTTTACTATGGCGGCTTCTGCCGCGTTTTCTTTGGGTAAGATAAAACCTTTGAATTTATTTCTGCGGGCTTCGATGGCTATCGGCAGTACACCACGCACAGGTCTGAGCGTACCATCAAGGGATAGCTCGCCCATGAGCATATACTCCTCAAGGTGTTGTGAATAGATTTGTCCTGATGCTTGCAAAACGCCTACAGAGATAGCCAAGTCATACGCGGAGCCTTCTTTTCTGATGTCGGCAGGGGCAAGGTTTACGACTACTTTTTGGCGTGGAAACATAAAACCAAGGTGTTTGATGGCTGTTTCTACGCGGTGTTGGCTTTCTTTGATGGCACCATCTGGCAAACCCACTATAAAAAATCCGACACCTGTATCTACCGCGACCTCGATAGTAACTACCGAAGCATTCACACCATACACTGCACTTCCAAAAAGTTTTGATAACATAATGAGATTTACGATTTACGATTTACGATTTACGATTTTGATTCTTAGGAACGAGTAAAAAATAACTTGAGCATATTTAGCCACGCTGTAAGCGTCTGTTATCGAGCTTTTACGCGGTTAAGCAATACCAACAGACGCTTACAGCGTGGCTTCGCGTGAGTGAAATTATCATGTTATTTTATTTTCATTCCTTAGAATATTATTATGGGATTGAGTCGTACAGTGAGTTTTCAATGCGCTATTTCACGCCATTTCTACAGTTTTGCCTCCGCAATAACTTTCAGCGAAAATAGTTCCTTTTTTTGAAAAATCGTCAATTACACAATTCAATTCGAGTATATTTTTTTAAAACTTGATGATGTGTCCTTGTAGTTCCCACTTTTCGCGGAGTTTTCCGCCATTTTGAAGTTCAAAAAACAGGACAGGCTCAGGTGCGACGAGCTTGTCCAAATCGCCCAAATCATATTTTCCATTTTCGTTTTCGTCTATCAGTATGCGGACTCTGTATGTACCTGCAGGCAAGTATTGGAAGTTGAAAGTTTGTGTGTTTTGGGTTTGTCTTACAGGCTCATTTTTTTCGTTTAAGAGCTGAAGTACGAACGCCTTTTTATCCGTTCTGACGTTTCCACTGATGGTGGCGAAGTCATCTTTTTTCTTCAAGATGACGTTCTGTTTGATGGTTTTGGACGAGTCGCCTTTTACGCCTATGAACGTTCCGCTGTCTGCCAAAATAATCATGCGTTCTTTGAAGAACGCCTTTCTCTTGATTGTAAGCACGTTTTTTGAGGCGTTCCATGTAGCATGACGGATGGTGTCCGTATAGCAAAGTGGGATTTCTCGAATCGTGTCGTTGTCAATTTTTACTTTTATCCGTTCCAAAAGTGCTTGCGTTACAGGCTGTTCGAATATAAAATCTAATGCAACCTCTTCCTCAAATCCGCCTTCTTTTTGGGGGCGAACTTGCGTGGTAAGTTCAATGTTTTTTGATTTTTTTCGAGATTCTGCGGGAGGTTTGAAGCCAATCGTGGTGGTAGTTTGGGTAAGATTCCCCAAACTGTCTGTAGCTTCAAAATTTATTTTGATGCTGTCTTTGAGCTGTTGGGGATTGAAAAAACGGGTGGTTTTTTTGTCAGCTTGGAGGAGATATGGCAAGTTTTGATTGTTTGGAAAAGTCGCTTTTACTTCGCGCATATATTCGTTCCAAACGATTTCGTACTCAGTACCTACAGCGCGACTTTTTTGAATCTCGGCAGGTTTGCGGTCTTCTTTTGTGAGGCGCAAAATGAGCTTGCCTGCCAATGTATCAGGCAAGGTCAGCTCTTGTGAGAGAAAACCTACAGGCTCTGTATCTTGGAACGAAAAACTTTGGTCTGCATCTTGGAACGCATAAACGCGGTATTTGCCTGCCTTTAGGTTCTGAACGCGAAACGTTCCGTCTTCAAGCGTCTGTGTAAAATAGTGTGGGGCGTGTTTGCGGATAGTGAGTGTATCGGTACTGCTATATAGTGCGACTACAGCATTTTTGACAGGTTCGTTGGTCATGAGGCTATTGACCTTGCCTGCCACCTCCAGCGAGTCTAAAAAGTCGCCTGTACTAAAAGACAACCGCAAGGGCAGTTTTTGGGCTGTATCTGAAACAGCTATGTTATTTTCGGTAATGTCCGCAATGCCTTTTCGGAAATTGAAGCTATAAGTAGTATTGGGTTTAAGTGGCTCTTTGAGTTTAATCTCAAGGCGGTTGCGGACTACTTTGGGCGTATAGTCTTTGATGGGTGGCACTATGAGGAGTTCTTTTTGCAGGTTATTGTCTTTAATCCATTCGCTGAAGCGCAATATCAACAAATTGCCTGTAAAGTTCACGCTTTGTTTTCTGGGCAAAACATCTACAAGATAAGGCGCAAGTGTATCTTTGGGACCTCCCTGCGGGGCGATTTTGTTCGCACAATTTTGAAAATATCCAAACAAAAATAGGCAAAACGCGCCCTTTATCAAAATATGCATAAGAAGGTTACAAATTTAAAATGCAAAGGTAGCATTTTTTTGAATTTGTTTTAGGAACGAGTAGAAAATAAGGGTTCTCTGATAATTTTTGTGGAAAAACATTTTTTGAGCAAGTTCGGATTTAAGAAATGCCTTTTTTGCTCAATAGGATGGTTTAAAACCCTATTGATTACTTGGAAACCCAATAAAAATATAAATATTTGATAATCAATATTTTATTTTTTTAATTTTCTCGGTTGGCAATCCGTTTACGGTTGTCAATCCGAGAAAATTAAAAAAATAATAGACTTCTTGCGAAAGTCTTTTTAACCCTTCTCCATTTGGAGAAGGGCAGGGTTGAGGTATCAGAAATAGCACTTTCGCAAGAAGTCTAATGGCATCTTTCATTTATCGGTTTACACTTTTCTGAATATACAAATTAAAAGGGGGTTGAAAAGTTCTTTATGAACAAAGTATTTTTCATAAATAACTCATTATCAGTTTTTTAAACCTGTAAGGTCTTTAAAGACCTTACAGGTTTAAGTAAAAAAGTGTAAACTACTTTTTAGGGGTTATGAAAGATGCCAAAATAATCGTCATTTTTAGTAAAAAATTAACAACTCTTGAGATAATTCGCGGTCTTTTTTTCGGACCCGCAACCGCAAGCGGATTGCCAACCGAAAAAACTTGCCTGCCTATGTGCATAGCGTTCATGTTAGGTAGTTTTGATGTAATGTATTACTTTTGTGCTTTATTTTCAATAAAAAAATTTCTCTGATGTATCGTTGGATTTTAAAACCTTTACTTTTTTGTCTTTCTGCAGAGCGAGCGCACCGCCTTACGGTGCGTGCGTTGAAATTCATATTTCGAATCCCTGCCTTGCCTGCCCTGATGCGGAGCTACTATAGATACGAAAATCCCGCCCTCGAGCGCACACTCTTTGGGCTTAAGTTCAAAAATCCTATCGGACTGGCGGCAGGGCTTGACAAAAATGCCGAAATGATAGACGAATTGGCAACTTTGGGCTTTGGATTTATAGAAATCGGAACACTTACGCCCAAAGCGCAAGACGGCAATCCACAACCACGCCTTTTCCGACTGCCCACAGATGAAGGCTTGATAAATCGTATGGGCTTCAACAATGAAGGTGTAGAAGAAGCCATCAAACGCCTCCGAAAACGCAAAAGTAACGTAATAGTGGGCGGCAATATTGGCAAAAATAAAAATACACCCAACGAACAAGCAACAGAGGATTATGTGGCTTGTTTTGATGCACTTTTCGCGTATGTGGACTATTTTGTGGTCAATGTAAGCTCTCCAAATACGCCCAATTTGCGGGCTTTGCAGGAGCGCGAACCACTTGAAAATCTACTCAATACACTCCAAAAACGCAACCTTGCCTTGCCTGCCCCGAAGCCGATTTTACTCAAAATAGCCCCCGACCTTACCTACGAACAGCTCGATGAGATAGTGGAAGTAATGAAAACAACCAAGTTGGCGGGTTTGATAGCTACCAATACGACTATCTCAAGGGAAAATCTCCTGACCTTGCCTGCCCAAGTACAAGCTATGGGCTCGGGAGGACTGAGTGGAAAGCCTTTGAGCCAAAAATCTACTGAAGTTATACGTTACTTGAAACAAAAATCAGGCAACGCCTTTCCCATCATAGGCGTAGGCGGGATTCATACGCCTGAAGACGTAAGAGAAAAAATGGAGGCGGGCGCAGACCTTGTGCAAGTTTACACAGGGTTCGTTTATGAAGGTCCCGCGCTTATAAAACGACTGAAACGCGCCCTCGTAAAACAAAGTCATTGAAAATCAAGTTATATCCTGCATAAATCTTTTTATTTTTCAGAAAAAAGAACGAATTTTGTACCTAATATTTACAACCCCCATGTCAAACGAAGAAACGGAGTTTCAAAACCCTATTGATGCAGATAAAGTAACCCAAAATCCAAGCACTTTGCCTTATGCGCATACTGTAGGTGGATTCGTAATCAAGCCCACAGAGCAAGGACAAATCAAAGGCAAAGCACTCGCGGCTATGGAACAACAAACCGACCGCCAACGCCTACAGCTCTTTGAACAAATGAAAACGCTCGCAGAGCAGGCAAAAGCACTCGATATCAGAACTGAAATATCGCGCAATATCTATGAAGCTGAAATTCCTTTTGAACCCGTCATAGGACATACTTACTATGTGTATAGGCGCAAAAACGGCACATATCTGCTGTCGCTCATCGCACCACGTGAATGGCGCAAAGGCGCACCATTCCAATACATGGCAGAAGTCTATCTACTTGCAGACCATACATGGGAGATTCTGAATGAAAATATAGAAGAATTTTAATCTTGCCTCCCATGAATTTACAATATATTACGTTACCTCCAAGCGACTATAAACCCGTCATACAAGATTACTTGCCTATTCAAGACCTTGTAAACTTTTGTTGGGAGCGCGAACTGATGCAGTTCATCTTTAGTCATTACCTGCCCGTAGGCAAGGAAGGCTTCCGTTGTATGACGATTGGCGATGTCCAAGATGAACTTTATCAAGCCCTTCAGCAAGTCCGCACCCTAAAAAGTCGACTTGAGGTAGCACCACAATATATTATCAACGAAAAAAATTGGGAACTTTTCATGGCTTTGAGCCTAAGCCACGAGGAAGTAGAAAGTCTGAACGAAAAATACAATGACAAAAAAAAAGTCCGCTTCTTTCGCCACGACTACAGGCAAGGACTCGGGCTTTTCAAGTATGAAAAGCCTTTTGATTGGTATTGGCTGGGTACAGAAGTAACCCAATGCTGTAGCAAAGAAAGACTTGCTAAAATACTCTCCGAAACGCTACATCACGCCCAAAAAGGCAGTATCGTTTGCTTGGACTTCGTAGGCAAGTATGGTATCGGCAATGCGCCTGACGCGCTTGGGTGGGACTGGCAAGCAGTGGAACAACTTATCAATATCACACCTGTAGATGAAAGGGTAAAGGTGAAACTGTTGCAAAAAATAGACCGCTCGATACATCTGTACGGCAATCTCAGGCAGGCAGTTCAAGACCTTTTTACGCCATTTGTGCGGACAGATTTGCAAAGGCTTTACCTCAAAGCCGAAGATTTGCCCGAAAATCTGCCACTTCATTTGCATCATTTTTTTGCTACCCTACAAAATGCGTGGAACAGCCTCGTGTATTATGTCGCGCTTATGTTTGAAGGTAAAATCAATGCTCCCGAAGATTTAGAAGGTTGGGAGGAAATGGTTACGCCCCTGAAGCACAGCCTCAAAAGAACCCAAGAGCTTTTCAAAAATACAGAATGGATGGCTTATGGCGATGTACGTGCGAATATCCTCGAGCCGCACCTTGCCTACGCGCTCAGGCATCTTGAGTATGAACTGCAGGAAGGACTGGGTGCAGGGCAGTTTTTTACGGTCTTGCTACAGGTAAATGAATAGGGCAAAGATTTATTTTCATCATCAAAATATAACTTTAAACATTTGGGATATTCAAACAATGTGCCTATCTTGCGCCTACATTTAATCCCCTCTAATAAGAACATGGAAGCTCTTATCAAAAAAATTGCAGAACACGCACAAATTGACGAAGCGAAAGCAAAATTGGCAGCCGAAGCCGCAGTAGCTTACATCAATAGCCGCGTAGCTACTGCCGTAGATACTCAAGTAGCCGAAGCTGTACAAAAACTTGCCTTTACCATCAAAGCCGAAGTACACGAGGCAGTAACAGGCGAACCTGCTACCAGCACTATGGAACGCCTCAGCGGATTCGCGGCGGGTGCAAAAGACAAAATAGGCGACCTTGCTGAAGATGCAGGCGAGGCTATCAGTGGATTTGCTAAAAAAGTAGGTGGTTTCTTCAATTTTGGCGGCAAAAAAGAAGAAGAAAAACCTGAAGAAAAAAAATAAAGAACCTTACCTACCCAAGCCCCCAAAAGCTATCCTATTTTGGGTAGCTTTTGGAGTTTAAAAATGTACATAATCCATAAGACCACTATGCGCTATATTTATCTATTTTTTCTGATAGGGGGATTGAGCAGTTGCTTGATGTTTCGCAGTGTGCCTACTGTAAATCAGCCCTCGCCTACCGTTACAAACAATACCACCGAAAACGCCATACCTCTCCAACCCATAAAACAAATGGAAGGAGAATTTAAGGTCTTGGATAATGGAGGCGATAGCCTGCGCGTAATGTTGGCTTTGGAGATTCCGCGCCTTGCCCAAGAACTACAACCTATACAGACCATCGTGCAGGACTTCACGATGCAGTACGGCATCTTGCCTACCTACAACAGCCCGCAATACTCTGAAACAGCTTCTATACCGCTTGTAGCCCCTGCTATCAGGCGCGAAGGAGAACTGTATCATACGCATTTTCTTGTGCCTAAGCGTACAGGTATGAATGCTGTCATGATACTTGAGATAATAGACAAAAGAAGTGGCGAAAAGGTAAAACTTGACTTTATCATACCTTACATTACCCTGAAGATAAGAGAAAAAATAGGCGTTTTTGACAAAAAAGGTGTTATACCTTACTTTACAAATTACTTGCCTACCCGCGACACGATACAGTTCAGAGATGTACCCGCTACAGCTCAAGTGCTGTATGTAAAATACTACAAACAAAGTTTTGAACCTGCAACACCTCCTATGATATTGGGTGAGAGATTGCCAAACAAAAACCTCAAAGCAGACTCCTCTTTCACAATCCGCACGAATGCGCCTGTCCAATTCCCAAAAGCAGGCTTGTATTTTGTCCAAACGGACACCACCCAATACTATGGGCTGGGGCTTTACATGACAGAGCGAAAATATCCCAAACTAAGTTATATCAAAGATGTCGTAGAGCCTTTGCGCTACCTCACGACAGATGACGAGTTTTTTCAGCTTCGCAATGGTGCAGATACCAAACGCGAAATGGACAAGTTTTGGCTGAAACTCATGAGCAATGATACGCGGATAGCACAACGCACCATCAAAGAATTTTATAACCGCGTGCGGTTGGCAAATAGGTATTTTACCACGTTCAAAGAAGGTTGGAAGACCGACATGGGCATGATATTCATAGTCTATGGTCGCCCAAGTCGTATCATTCGGACGAATGAATCCGAATTTTGGTTCTACAATCCAAGCATCAATAATCCGCAAGAAATACGCTTCACGTTCTCCAAAAAGCCCAATCAATTCACAGACGAGTCATATACATTGGTGCGCCAATCTGTGTATGAAATGGTATGGTATCCTGTCATAGAGCTTTGGCGTTCGGGCAAGGCGTTTTAGGCAGGTTAGGAATGAAAATAAAATAACATGATAATTTCACTCACGCGAAGCTACGCTGTAAGCGTCTGTTGGTATTGCCTAACCGCGTAAAAGCTCGATAACAGACGCTTACAGCGTGGCTAAATATGCTCAAGTTATTTTTTACTCGTTCCTTATGGTTTTATACAGCCTTTTTTTGCAATAACTTCCGAACAACTCACTTGCTTGCTAAAGGGTGTTTCTTGCCTGCCATATTGTCAGATATTTGGCTTTGGCAAAAAAATTGCCTATTTTTGCAGTAAAATCAAAGTAATATATGCAAAACCCAAACGAAACAGCCCAAGAGCTACCCGTAGAAGAAGTATTGGAGGCAGAAATAGTAGCCGAAACCGAAACCGCCCCCACTCCCGATGTAGCAGGCGAGTTGGCAGAAGCCAAAGACAAATATTTGCGCTTGTATGCAGAGTTTGAGAACTTCCGCAGACGCACTGCCAAAGAAAAAACTGACCTTATCAAAAATGCAGGCGAGGACATCATCAAAGCCATGCTACCCATAGTAGATGACTTTGAAAGGGCGCAAAAAGCCTTTGACAAATCCTCTGACCTTGCCACGCTCTCCGAAGAAGCCAAAAAAGAAATAGATGCCCTACAGCAAGGCTTCTCACTCATACAGCAAAAACTCCTCCGTACCCTCGAACAAAAAGGGCTAAAACTCATGGACTCGACAGTAGGCAAGGACTTTGACGTGAATGAGCAAGAGTCTATCACCAATATCCCTGCGCCTTCAGAAGATATGAAAGGCAAAGTCATAGACGAAATAGAACGCGGATATTACCTAAACGAAAAAATCTTACGCTTCGCCAAAGTAGTGGTAGGAAGCTAAATCAATCTATTAAAGTTAAAGTTAAAAATTGCCTCTCTCCCGTATGAACAAACGTGATTATTATGAAGTATTGGGCGTAAGTCGCCAAGCCACTGAAGATGAAATAAAAAAAGCCTATCGAAAGATAGCCATGCAATATCACCCCGACAAAAATCCTGACAACCCTGCCGCAGAAGAAAAATTCAAAGAAGCCGCAGAAGCATACGATGTACTAAGCAATGCGCAAAAAAGACAACAGTATGATAGATTTGGACACAACGGACCAAGCATGGGTGGTGGTTTTCAAGGTGGCTTCAACATGGAAGACATCTTTTCGCGCTTTAGCGATATTTTCAATAACCAACAAAGTAGTCCGTTTGATGGATTTTTCAACAGAGGTGGAGGCGGTGGAGGCGCAAGGCGCAAAGGCTCAAACCTCCGCATCAAACTTAGACTTACACTTGAAGAAATAGCCAATGGCGTAGAGAAAAAAATAAAACTCGACCGCCATGTCAGTTGCAACTCTTGTCAAGGAACAGGCGCAAAAGGAGGTGCCTCCCTGCGCACTTGTAGCTCTTGTCAAGGCGCTGGACAAGTAAAAAAAGTCATGAACACTATGCTTGGGCAGATGGTTTCGGCTTCTACTTGCCCTACCTGCAATGGCGAAGGCAAAATGATTGACGAAAAATGTGATGCCTGTCAAGGAGATGGACGCACACTCTCCAAAGAAGAAATCAGCGTAAGAATCCCCGCAGGCGTATCAGATGGTATGCAACTCGCTATGGCAGGCAAGGGCAATGTCCCTCCGCGTGGTGGCATAGCAGGCGATTTGCTGATAGTCATTGAGGAAATCCCACATGAACAACTACAACGTGATGGAAAAAATCTTATCTATGACCTTACCATTAGTTTTCCTGATGCAGTGCTGGGCGCGGAAGTGCAAATTCCTACCCTCGAAGGAGGTGCTACACTCAAGATAGAGGCTGGCACACAAAGCGGCAAAATGGTGCGTATGCGTGGAAAAGGATTGCGCGACATAGAAGGATACGACAGAGGCGACCTCCTTGTGCATATCAATATCTGGACTCCACAAAACCTTACCAAGCCCGAACGTGAACTTGTAGAAAAACTCCGCGACATCAAAAGTGTAACCCCCAAAGCTGAAAAACAAGGCAAAAGTTTCTTCGAACGTATGCGTGAGTTTTTTCAATAGATAATATAAACAGACCAGAAAGGCAGGCAAGTGCTGTACTTGCCTGCCTTTTTTTAGTAAAGTAAGTTAAACTTATGAAAATCGCATTCATCATTGTGGCTGTTGTATTGGCGTTGTTGCTCATGATTTTTTCATGGGCTATTTATCGCCTTACGAATCCAGTGGGTTATATAAAAAAAATAACTGACAAAAACACCCTCCCTGTCCAGCAGGCAAGGCTTTTTGCAGATGTCAAAGACCTTACTTCCATACGCCCACACAGACATTCGGGCAATCCCGAAGGTATGCAAAAAGCCGTAACTTTTTTGGAAGACCGCTTCAAAGAAGCGGGTTATACACCTATTTTACAAACTTTTCAAACACCCGACAAGCAATCTTACCAAAACGTAAGCGCGTTTTATGGCGATACTACCCTCCCACGCTTGGTGGTAGGGGCGCACTATGACGTATGCGGAGAGCAAGAAGGTGCAGACGACAACGCCACTGCCGTAGCTGGTATGCTGGAGATAGCCCGCCTCGTCCAAACCCAAAAACCCGCCCTTGCCTACTGCATAGAGTTCGTGGGCTATGCCAATGAAGAACCGCCCTATTTTCGTACTGTACACATGGGCAGTGCTATCCACGCGCAGTCGCTGAAGGCAGGCAAGGTAAATGTGAAAGGCATGATTTGTTTGGAGATGTTGGGCTACTTTTCTGATGCACCCAACTCTCAACTTCTGCCTGTCCCCTTCCTTACCTACCTATACTCAAGTACCGCCAATTTTATAGCTGTGGTAGGCAAGTGGGAGCAGACTGAGATAGTCAGTCGCGTAAAAAAGCGTATGATGGAAGCCTGTGAGGTGCCTGTTTTTTCTATCAATTCCCCAAACTTTGTTACAGGCATTGATTTTTCAGACCACCGCAATTATTGGTTTGCTGGATTTGAGGCTGTCATGATTACAGATACCTCGTTTTTCCGAAATCCAAACTACCACCGCGCTACCGATACCATCGAAACTATAGACTTTGTACGCATGACAGAGGTCGTGAGAGGTGCGTATTGGGCAGTAGTCAATTTTTAAAAAATCTGTATTTTGTTTCTCCCCCTTTTCGTATATTTTAGTGTTTTGGTAGGCAAGTCTAAACTATTGGGGTTGGGGCAAATATTTACAAAAAATAATTACATTCAATAACCAAAACTTACCATGAAATACACTTATTTTTTAGCCCTGTGTTTGTTTGGATTTTTGGCGACAAGCTGTGAGGAATCTGAAGAAGAAAAGCAGTTGCAAAAACTCCGCGAACACCAAGTGCGCATAGCCAATCAACGCGCTGAAATGCAAAAAAGTGCCAAAAATGCCGAAAAAAAACGTGCCGAGCGTGATGCCAAAGGTGATACACTCGCCATGTCTTCTGTTTCACTTGCCTCTTGCCTGCCCACCGAATACAATGCCTACAAAAAAAATGGAGAGGCAATCAGCTCGCCTCCCGAAAGAAACGGCAACGCCTTTTCGTCTGTAGAGCAAACTTATACCAGCAACAACCAAAATATCCGAATCATCATACGCGACTCCAACAAAGGCATCAGTTCTTATGCGGGGGTAGGCAAGATGTGGGTAAAAACACCCGCCATGAACAATAAAAAAGTAAAAGCAAGTTATGTCAAAATGATAGATAAGTTCCACGCTTGGCAGTATTTTGAGAAAAAAACGCGCAGAGCAGGACTCCAAATTGAAGTATCAGACCGCATCTATATCGAGATACTTGCTACAGAACAGCAAGACACTGAAGACATCAAGGCTTTTGCCCAAAAAATTGATTTGGCTAAGTTGGGTAGTTTATAGATTTTTTGGATAGCGACTCGCATTGTAAGCCCAAAGACTATACAAAAACGCACTTCCTCCCAATACCAAAAGTACCAAAAGCTGGGCGGCGTGCATAAAGGTAGCCAATAAGATACCTTCTTCGGCTGTAAGATGGCGCAAAGCAAACAAATTGCCCACCAATAAATGATATGCACCTGCCCCTCCCTGTACGGGGGCAGACATTCCGATAGTGCCTATTATCAAGATAATAAAGGCAAACCACATATCCAAATGCGCCGTAGCAGGAAAACAAAAAAATAAAACATAGCCCATGAGATAGTATAAAAACCAAATCAAAACACTATAAAATACAAATTCTGCCCTTCGTTCGAGATGCTTTAGGCTCATGATGCCCTGCCAAACACCTGCCATGACACGCTTCATACGCAGACTAAATTTCCCCTGCCCTTGCCTGCCCCAATGCCAAACAAGCACCACACCAAAACACACACCAAATACCACAATAACCAAAAATAACCAAAAATAACCCGCCAAAGCAGGCATCTTTTGTGCTAAAAACTGCCACGCCAACGAGGTCATAGATTGGGCTTCTACCAAAAGTAAAAAAGCAAACAATACAAACAATATCAATATATCGAGGATACGCTCTGTGATGATAGTCCCCACAGAAACTGCAATAGGCACACCACTACTACGCTGCACCACCGTACAACGCGCTACTTCTCCTGCACGAGGCAATAAAAAATTGGCAAAATAACCCACAAATACAGCCACACTTGCCTGCCATTGCGTAACAGTATAGCCCAAAGGCTTCAGCACCAATCGCCACCTGTGCGCTCTTGCCCAATGACTGACTACGCCAAGTACCATAGAGAGGCTCAACCAAAAATAATTTGCCTCTTGAAATAGTTTGCCTATTTGTGCTATGCTTACTTTTTGGAGTGCATAACTCAACAAAATAACTGACAGCAGAAAAGGAAAAAGGTAGGCGAGGAGTTTACGCAAATGCACTTTCAATAAAAATAACGTTTCTAAAATTGATAATAAAATTTTCTCCCACAACGTGCCAAGAAAAAGTGGGCAAATATACAGTTTATTTTTTACTTTTCCGTTGCATAGTGGTTAGATGAATCATACAATGGCGTGCAAGACACTTGTGATGAAACTTATTGGCTGAGGTTATGGGCGAAGCTATGAAACAAAACATTAGAAAATAAAGGTTCTTCGAAAGTTATTGCGGAGGCAAAACTGTAGAACAGGCTTCCAGCCTGTTTATGACTTGAAAACGACAGGTGTGCTACAGCCTGTTCCGTAATAACTTTTTAAGAACCAAAATAAATATACACTCTGCTCCCACGCCCTTGCCAAAACCTTTTTGGTGCTGAAAAACTTACTCAAAAGAAGTTATAACAAAACAGGCAAGATGCGATTCTTGCCTGTTTTTTTGGTTCTAATCTTGCGAGTGGTATGCAGGATTTTTAGCTCGGTAGGCTGTTGCTATCGTAATAGACAAGCTACAGGCTTGTAGCTATTTAGGCACAAGGCAAGAGCCTTGTGCCAGTAGGGGGCATTTTGCGGGTTAAAGTATTTTTTTAAATTTTAGTAATAATCAAAAAAGATTTTTTATTTTTTTTCTAAAAAGATTTGCATATTTAAAATCTTATCTCTAACTTTGCACCATGAAAATATATCACTATTCCCTACAAGGTGAAAATAACCCTGAGGCTACTTTTGAACAACTGCGTGACATTGTCAAAAATATGCCTTCCAACGAACTTCAAGGAGAAGTTTTGGTATGGTACAAAGGTCTGGAAAGTTGGCAGAAATTGAAAGATTTACCAAATCTGTACAGCGAACTTCTTGACGTACCACCTCCATTACCAATTAAACCGCCACTAAATACTCCTCCCAAATTGAATGGGCTTGAACTTGTCAAAGACTTTCTCAATGAACAGTTCGAGGACAAAGAAGATGTTTATGAAGTAATGTCTGAACACTTTTTTTTGATATTTCAAGAGAAGTATCCACATCTGAAAATTGATATTTATGGCGTGAAATCATTGGTAAAAGCCAAAATTGAAGATTTATTGAGCCACGAAGCTCTTAAAATGAATAGTAAGCCAAGAACAAAAATAAAAGTCACATTTCCGTCAGGTAAGTCATTTGCTGATAGAAAAGTAATTGACACATTTTTGAATGCGTTAGCAGAGATAGGGCTTGACAGAGTAAAAACGCTTGGATTGCGCCAAAGTGGTGTGGAGGTTGTCAGTGAAACAAAACATGAAACATACGCTATGACACCATTAAATGGATATTATGTAATGACTAATACATCGACCGCCAAAAAAATAGAAGCACTCGAAACTATTTCTAAACTTTTAAAATTAAACTTAAAAATCGAACAGTATGAACTATAATCATTCGTATGTATTTGTTACTGATAAGAAATGGCTATGGATAAACGCTACCAAAGCCTATTACCCCACATTTATGCTAAAAAATAGCATAACAACTGAATTTTTTGTAAATTCAAAAGGCAGAACCACTATATTTGTCAAAATAGACAAAAATGGTGGTAAAGTTCAAGAAGTACATGAAGGCAGAATAGCCAAGATAGAGCTTCGAGATGATAAGATTCATTTTGAATATGATTCTTTGAAACCCATTTCAAAGGATAAATATTTTGCTTTCAACAAAAGTGGTTGCTACTTGGACACCAATAATTATTCTCAAATGCAAAAAGAAAGCAGGTATCAAAAAGAACTTAAGTTACTTTTAGAACTGACAAATAACGAAAATTTTGAAAACAAAGTTCATGAGTTGATATATCAATTTCATGTGGACTTGCGCATAGTACCAAGAAAGGAACAAGCAGGAAAGTCTGATGGCTTTTTTAAGATTAACAGGCTTAACGTTCTATATGATGCGACCTTACAAGGAAACTTTGAAACTTTTAAAGCGACACAAATTGATAATTTTGTTTCTCAAATGAAAAAACGCTACATCGATTTTGGAAAAGAACGTTTTTCACTTGATGTAGAAAGTGAAAAACAAGTATGGATTGTTACAAAGAACCATGATCAACATATTCGCACAGAAGACGGCATAAAAATTCGTGCTGTTTCTGTCAGTTACTTATACAATCTGTTAGAAAGATTTAACAGTAATTTTCCAAGTAATGAAGAACAGAGTAAATTACTTAGTAATTTATAAAATAATTGATAAATAGCATTTTACATAAACCCCCAATCCAAAAAATGGAACAACTCATCATCAAAACCCTCACCTCCTCGTTTGAGGAACACGCCTACACCGAAGATGGCGTAGAATTTTGGTTTGCCCGCGACTTGCAGAAACTGCTGGAGTATGAACAGTGGCGTAACTTTCAAAAAGTTATCGAAAAGGCAAAAGAATCTTGTAAAAATGCCGAATCCAGCATTTCAGACCATTTTGCTGATACCAGCAAGATGGTTGCGGTAGGCTCAGGTGCAGAACGTCAAGTTGAAGACATTTTGCTCACACGCTATGCGTGTTATTTGGTAGCCCAAAATGCAGACCCACAAAAACAAGCGGTTGCTTTTGCGCAAAGTTATTTTGCATTGCAAACCCGCAAACACGAACTTGTAGAGGAACGCATCAAGTTAGCGGAACGCATGGAGGCAAGGGAAAGATTGACAGCCACTGAAGCGCAGTTTTCTAAAAATATCTTTGAGCGCGGTGTTGATGAAAAGGGTTTTGGGCGTATTCGTAGCAAAGGCGATAAGGCTCTTTTTGGTGGAAATACCACTCAAGACATGAAAGAAAAGCTAAATGTACCTGCCAAACGTTCTTTGGGCGATTTCTTGCCTACTGTTACCATCTTGGCAAAAGCCCTTGCTACCGAAATGACAAACATGAACGTGCAAACCAAGAATTTGCAAGGCGAGCAACCCATTACCCAACAGCACATCAGTAGCAATCTGACTATCAGGGAAGCACTTGCCAATGAAAATATCATTCCTGAAAACTTACCTGCTGAGGAGGACATCAAAAAACTACAAAGGCGCGTAAAATCGCAAACTAAAAAGTCTTTGGAAGAAAGTGGAAAATTGGAACAAGAACCTGAAGCATGAGTATGCCCAAACAGGCAAGATGCGATTCTTGCCTGTTTACCGCTCCCACGCCTTTGCCAAAACCGCCAATTTATTTCCTAAAACCCTATAAATCAGCATCTGTCTGGCTTTGGCATCATACCGCAAAGCTACAGGCGCATTGCTCTGAAAAGGCTCGCCCACCATTTTGCCTCTCAGGTCATAGAGCGTAGTCCTTGCCTCCCCGCGATTCGTAACCGCAACTATATGCGACTTCGCTATCGGCTCAAGGAGTTGAATATCCCACTTGCCTGCATTTCGGTCTTCAGTTTCTTCCATGAGCATTTCGCCCTCTCTGTCCATCAGTTGCCAATAACTCTCTGTACTGACCGCAAACCAAAAATTATCGCCTCGCTCATCTTGCAAAAGTGCGAATTTTGCCCTGCCCGAAGGTCTGTGCAGTTGTTTTTCCTTCAGCATTTTTCCTTCAAGATTGAATTGGATAAGTTTTCCTTCTTCGCTGATGGTCGTGATGCGGGTAGAGATAAGGCTGTTGCTTGGCTCTATGTGCATCTGTGCCGTAAAACGTTGCTTCGTAGTGATAGGAAAGCCTGCAAGCGTTTCGCCTTTGGCATTGAAGGCGTGGATTTGTCCATTTTCTTGTAAGGCAATGAAATAATTGTCGTTTTTGACTCTTACTGCTTGTAGGGGCGTACCCAGTCGGTAGGCAAGGCGTTTTGGATTCCAGCCTTGCACCCATTGGACTTTGTTGCTGAGTACAAAAAGCCGCCCGCGCTCATCACACGCCGCAAAAAGATAGTTTTTATTACGTTCAGGATTCAATATCGAGATGCCTTGCAAGTTGCTGACTGTATCCGTCATACTTACAGGAAAGGCAGGCACATTGCGCCCCAACTTATCAATCAAATGCAACTTAATGCCTTCGTGCCATACATATTGCAGGCGGTTGTTGTTGTAAATGTCTATTTGCGTAGGTGCGCCCACCATCAGCCCATTCATGGCTCGCCTCCAAAGCACTATCCCTTTTTCGTTCAGGAGATAAAGCACTTTTCGGAAGTCTTGGACTAAGATTTCAGTCGCGCCTGTTTCGGCATTTTTTACCAAAAAAGGCTGTGTATAAAGGAGGTCGCCAAAATTGACTTGCGCCAGCACTTTGTAGTTGCCTTTGGTGGTGTCTTCTATGGCGGGGGGAGGCAAGGCAGTTTCCGTAAAAATCGAGGCTTGTGTTTGGATAAGCTCCTCTCCTACTTGGTTTTGCCACACGAACCAACTAAGACTATTCAATTGATTTTCATAAATGCCCAAAAGCATCTGAAACTTGGGCGTAACCCATTCGTAGCTCCTGCTCCAGAGGGTAGGCAAGTGCGCCAATACTGTGAATTTACTGCTTTTCTTCAGTGTAGGGGCTATTTGGGCGTAGGTAGGCAAGGTTTCCCACGTTTTTTGGTCTTGATAATCTTGGAGGTATTGGCGCATCATATAGCGGTCGTTGCCTATGACTATGTATTGTCCCAGCACTGCAAAATAGGCTTGCTCAAAAGGATTGAACATTTTTTGGGCAAAGGCTTTGCGCAAAGTTTCCCAGCCTGCGATTTCCTGCAAACCGTACTTGCCTACCTGCTCGCGCTCAGGGGCAGGCAAGGCAGACTTGGCGTGTTGGCGTATATAGTTTTGGACAGCACTCAGGAGTGAAAGCGGTTTATCGGGGCGCAAAATAAGCAAAGTACCTTCTTGTTTGCCCTCATTCGTCAGGTGCGCTAACGTAAAATTGCCTTTTATTTGCTCAAGTACAGCCGAAAGGTCGCCTTCCTTGCCTACCCAAGCGCGGGCATCATCTATTTGGGTGGCGTAGGCAAGGTAGGCATTTTGGGGAATAAGGCTCGCTACTTGAAAACTACTGCCTGTATTTTTTTGGGTGCGCAAAAATTCTATGCCGTTGGGTTTGTCGGCTTTTTGGTCTGTGAGCGTGAATCCTTCCCACGCAAGTTCGTTTTTGGTTTGGAGGCGCAGATAGCTCTGTGCGCCCCATTCGGCTATGTGTTCGACATCTTGGCGGAGGGCTTCGGGCAAGAGCTTTGCTACTCCATCGGCAAGGCGGGGCAGATTCAGGTAAAGCTCACAATGTGTAGCTGAGAGTTCACTTTTGGTAAGGGTATTTTTCAAGACACTTGCCTGCCCAAAGGTATAAGAAGGCTCACCTGTGGAGATTTTGCGGACAGCATCTTCGAGCAATACAGACGAATAACTGCCTATAAAGTAATCTTTGCAAAGCGTATAAGTAAATTTTTCGTCTGATTCAATAATGGTTATTTCTGTGATATTTTGACTGCCAAGTGTGCGTTGTGTGAGTTTGAAGGCTTTGTTTTGGGCTATGCGCCCGAGCGTTTGTTCATAGACTTGTTTATCGCCTTCAGCCGTAAGTGGCACATAAAAAAGGGCATCAAAATCTTCCTTGCCTACCCAATGTAGCGAAAGTACAACGCGCCTTTCCTTCCAAAAACTTAGGTTGGCACTTGCCTGCCCGACAGTCTTCATAAAAAACTCAAATCGGCTCTGCAATACATTGAAATAGGGCGCGGTTTGGACATTTTTCCAAAACTTTTTTTGCTTCAGGTCTTGGTAGGCAAGGGGCAAGTCGGTAGTTTCTAAGACCAGCATAGCATTTTGAGGCACAAAATTCCAAGCCGTCAAAGGGGCTTGAAAGAAAAAATAAAGCCCTATCAGCATACCCAAGATGAGTGTGCCTGTGCCTGCAAGTATATAAGGTAGGTATCGTTTCATATTTCTACAGGCAATATTAGCCCACAACTACCAAAAAAACAAAATTATGTGGTGATTTTTGTAAAAAAGATACGGTCTATGCTAAAACTTTGGTTTTTAAAAATTTTAATCCTATTTTTGCTTAGGAATGAAAAATAAATAACGTGATAATTTGTAGCACAGGCATTTTGCCTGTGGCATCACATAGGTATATAGGCAAGATGCCCCCGCAATATTCTAAATTCGCACTTTATTTTTTACTCGTTCTCTATACAGTTTCATAAAAACTTAAAACAAGCTGAAAAATATGGAAATCGTACTTGGTATTGACATAGGAGGCACTACTACTACTTTGGGCTTTACAGACCGCGAAGGCAAGATGTGGGCAGAAACTGTGATTCCTACACTGGCAGAGCAACATATCACTGCCTATTTGCCTCGTTTGTATGAAGCTGTAGAGGCACTTTACGCGCCCCTCAAAGCCGAACATACATGGGTGGCTACAGGCATAGGCGTACCAAATGGCAACTATTTCAAAGGTACTGTAGAAAATCCACCCAACCTACAGTGGGGCGGAGTAATACCGCTTTGTGATTTATTCGAGAAGCAATATGGCTTGCCTGCCTTCCTGACCAATGATGCCAATGCCGCCGCCATAGGCGAGATGAAATTTGGTGTGGCGCAAGGCATGACTGATTTTGTGATACTTACGCTAGGTACAGGCTTGGGCAGTGGCATAGTAGTCAATGGAGAGCTGGTCTATGGGCATACAGGATTTGCGGGAGAGCTTGGACATAGCACCGCGAACTATGAAGGCAGGCATTGTGGGTGTGGAAAAAGAGGCTGTTTGGAAACTTACGTTTCTGTAACAGGCATACGCCGTACCGTTTCAAAACTGTTGGCAGATAGCCTTGTCCATAGCACACTCAGAGAAGTAAGCCAAAAAGACCTTACAGGCGAAATGATAACCAATGCCGCCCTGCAAGGCGATAAAATCGCGCTCGAAGCCTTTGAATATACAGGGCAAATCTTTGGTAGAAAATTAGCCGAGTTTGCGGTATTTACAAGTCCTGAAGCCTTTATACTCTTTGGGGGACTGGCAAGGGCAAAAGAACTTTTGCTACAGCCTACGCTGAAGCACATGGAGGCAAATATGTTTGGGGCATTTCATGGGACTGTGAAGGTGCTTTTTTCTGCTTTGCAGGACAAAAATGCGGCAGTCTTGGGTGCAAGTGGCTTGGCGTGGCACGAATTGGAAAAAAGAAAACGTAAAATGTAAAAACGTTTTGACAATATTTTCTTCCCTAAAAATATGACAGAACAGGCTTTTGAGGTCTTAGATGAACTTTATTTTGTAACAAAGTTTGATACACTACAGGCACATTTGGGCTGGGACAAAACACAACTTTTGCAAGCACTTGCCTACCTGCTACAGAAGGGCTGGGTAAAATGTCTTGATGGACAAGATAATATACTCGAAGTTACGCCTGATACCTTGCCTGCCCTTGCTCCTGAAGCCCTTTTCTTAGCTACCAAAGAAGGGCTAAAGGCGCATCATGGGCTTGATAGTTAATATTTCTAACAAAAATGACACACCAAAAAAAACTTATCACAGTCGTAGGTCCTACGGCTGTAGGCAAGACTGCCCTTGCGATACGCCTTGCCCAACATTTTCAAACAGGCATAGTGTCGGCTGATTCGAGGCAGTTTTATATAGAATTGGAGAAAGGCACAGCCAAGCCAACGCCCGAAGAACTTGCCTCCGCACCGCACTATGGCATCAATTCGCACCATATCACAGACTACTACAGCGTGGGGCAGTTTGAGGAAGATGCGCTCGGTTGGATTGCTGAAATCCACCAAAAATCGGATTATGCCATTTTGGTAGGCGGTTCGGGCTTGTATATAAAAGCTATCACAGAGGGACTCGACGAGATGCCTGAAATAGACATGACTATCCGCCAAACGCTCCAAGCGCGACTTCAAAACGAAGGCTTACCTTCTCTGCTTACCGAACTTGAAGCCCTTGACCTTGCCTACCATGCACAAGTAGATAGGGCAAATCCGCAACGCATCATACGTGCGCTTGAGATTTGCCTTAGTACAGGCAAACCCTATTCCAGCTTTCGGGCAGGCAAGGCAAAAGAACGCGATTTTGAAATCATCAAAATAGGGCTGACAATGCCTCGTGAACTACTTTATGCACGCATAGAAGCCCGCATGGAGCAGATGCTTGTAGAGGGGCTTTTGGAAGAAGCGCGTTTGCTTTTGCCACAAGCAGACTTGCCTGCCCTACAGACTGTAGGCTACCAAGAGATTTTTGGCTATCTCAAGGGAGAATATGACTGGGCAGAAGCGCACCGACTACTGATGCGTAACAGCCGCAGGTATGCCAAGCGTCAATTTACGTGGTTCAGGCAAGATGCCTCTATAGTGTGGTGGGAGGCAAGTCAATGGGGGGAGATATTGCGGGGGCTTACGATTTGAGATTTATGTTGTTGTCAATCGTCGAGCATTATTAGACTTCTTGCGAAAGTCTTTTTAACCCTTCTCCATTTGGAGAAGGGCAGGGTTGAGGTATCAGAAATAGCACTTTCGCAAGAAGTCTATTTACTCACTCAGTGTTTTGGCAATATCCATACGATATACCCGCAGGGCAGGCAAGATAGACGCAAATATGCCCACTACTGTAGCCAGCCCAAAAAGCCAAAATTCCTCTACCAAAAACACGCCACCTGTGAGCCAAAGTTTATCGGATACTATTTCAAAACTACCCAGTATGCTTACTGCCCCATGTCCAAGCAGAAGCCCCAGTCCAAAGCCCAGCCACGCCAAAAATAGCCCTTCTACCAAGATTTGACTAAAAACCTTCAGCCTTGAACCACCCAAAACCCGCATCAGTGCGAGGTCATATTGGCGTTCTTTCAGGGCATTCAGCAAAGCAATAAAAATGCTTACTGTCGCCAAAAACAACACCAAATAAGCAAAAATCTGCATCAGTTGCTCTCCTGCCCCTAAAAACTCAAACAGGCGCGTGAGTTCATAGGCAGGCGAGGCGGCTTGTAGTGGCGTTTGGGTGTTGATGTTGCGAGGAAGCATGACTGCGCCCATGCTATTCACAGTGAGCAGCAGTGCCGTAATTTCTTTGGGTTTTGGTATTGTATCTTCAGCTTTTTTTTGTGGTTCGTGGACTTTCCAAACGCTCTCTATTTGGGTAAGTATCAGCCTATCAAGTACGGTTTGAGTAGGTTTCATGATGCCCACTACTTTGAAAGTTGTTTCGCCATGTGTGAGCGTTTCGTCTTTTATCAGTCCATGCGCTCCGCTAAATTTACTACCTATCGTTAATTTTTGTGTTTTGGCTACTTCCGCGCCTATAGTTACTTCCATGACCTCTTTCCACCAAGTACCTTTTGCAAGTTGTGCTTCATAATGCTTTGGGTAGGCTTCAGTCGTGCCTACTATGCGGTAGCCCTTGTAGTTATCGCCGAGCGCGAGCGGGATAGATTTTTTGACAAACCTCCGCATATTGCTTATTTTGTTTGCTTCTTCAAGAGGGATATTGCCTGTCGGATTGTCTATATGATATACATTGCAGAGTACCAACTGCAAAGGACTGCCCTTTGCACCCACCACGATATTGATGCCTTTGACGTTGCGTTGCATACTTTCTTGTACTTGCGCCTGTATGAGCAACAAAAAAATAACCAATCCTATGCCTAAGCCCAATAACATGGCATTCAGCAATGTATTCAATGGTTTTTGGCGAAGATAAAGCCACGCTATTTTGAGTAAATTCATGAAAATTAACTTGTCATTACACTAATTTTGAGCAAAGTTAGTAAAAGATTGTGGTTCTTCAAAAGTTATGGTATAGATTTGCTACAAAATCAAACAAAAAACAGCGAATTTAAAAATAAATTTGCAAAAACCGTAAAATCGCCCTAATTTTAGGGCAAAATAACCTGTAAGGAACGAGTAAAAAATAACTTGGACATTTTTGCTTATCTTTTATGCTTATACTTCGTTGCAATATTCATTACAAAACACCGCTTTGCGCTTCTATTGCGCCTTATCTAAACACAAAATATCGTACAAAAACCTGACCATCTTATTTTCTACTCGTTCCTATGAGATTTTTGATAGCCGCTCTCTTTCAAATTTTCCTTGCCTGCCAAACGCCCCCAAAGCAAGACTTACTCACTGATGTATCGTGGAAACTTGTGGGCGTAGTTGCACGTCCTTTGGTAGCTTCTAAGCGCGACAGTATCCCACCTGAGCCGCCCCAAAAACAGTCGCTTGACATCATTTATACTTTTCAAAAAAATAAAAAATATCAAATCAATCGTGCTTCTCAGATAGATAAGGGCGATTGGGGCTTAAGTTCAGATGAAAAAGTGCTACTCCTTCGCTCACTTGGGCAGGCAAGTGAAAACAGTGAATTTAGAATCCACCGCCTCCAAGCTACTGCGCTCGTGATGAGCAGTGAACACAAGACCAAGCAAGAAATTTTATATTTTATACCTCGATAATTTTTTTCATGAACTATATTGGCTCGAAGCAAAGATTAAGTGATTTTATAGTACATCATATCAGCCAAGTGGTAGGCGATTTGTCTGTATGTGTGTTGGCGGATTTATTCACAGGGACAGGCATCATAGCACGCACTTTCAAAAGTAAAGTTAAAAGCCTGATAACAAACGACATAGAGCCATACAGTTTCGCATTGCTTCAGCACTATATCGGCAACCATGAGCCGATAGGCAGGCAAGATGAGTTGCTGGAAATGCTAAATAACGTGATGCCAACAGAAGGGCTTATCTTTAAATATTATTGCTTAGGAGGAGGCGAAAATAGGCAATACTTCAGCGATGAAAATGGCAAAAAAATAGATGCTATCCGCCAAACAATCACAGATTGGCAGACAAAAGCCTATATTACACAGTCCGAATACCACTTTCTACGCGCCAGCCTTCTCGAAAGTGCCGACAAAATAGCCAATACCGCATCTGTGTATGGGGCATTCCTAAAAAAACTCAAACGTTCGGCACAGCAAGCTATCCACCTCTTGCCTGCCCAGAGTGAGCCTACGCAGGCAAGGCACATGGTCTATGCCGAAGACAGCAATGCGCTTATCAAAAATATCACAGGCGATATTTTGTACCTCGACCCGCCTTATAACGCCCGACAATATGGCGCAAATTATCATCTTTTGAACACGCTCGCGCTTTATGACGACATCAATCCACAAGGCAAAACAGGTCTGCGTGAAAATTATTACAAATCTCCGTATTGTCAAAAGCAAAAAGCCTTGCCTGCCCTGTACGAACTTATCAAAGAAGCAAAGTTTAAGTACATTTTCTTAAGCTATAACAACGAAGGGATACTTTCGCATACACAGATACGAGAGATTTTTACGGCTTTTGGGAGTTATCAAGTTTTTACTACACCTTACCTGCGCTTCAAGGCAGACAAAGATAAAAACAGAGTTTACAAAGGCACACAAACAGAAGAATATTTACATTGTTTGGTAAAAGATTAGGCACATGAAGGCTTATTTTTTTTATACGCCCGAATCAAGGCGTTTACATCTTTGTCCCGTTTGTAAGACTTGAAGGCAGTGGAAATGCCCCAATCTTTGATAAAGTCAAAAGGCGTTTCAGCTATATGTGTCGTGAGCCAATGCAACATATTGGTTTTATCTTTCAGCAACGCATAACATTCAGCTACCTTGAATTTGAATATTTCCTCGAGATATGGATAGTTTTTTTCAAGATATAGGTAGCACTTTAAAGCCATTTTTACATTTTTTTCTTGGATATAATGCTTCGCGCATAGCGCGTAAAACCTCAAATCGCGGGCTTCTTCGGGAACTGTTTTTAAAAAACTTGTACTTAGCAAATCTTTTTGTTTGCCTTTGAGTACATTTTTGGTAAAAGTAGGAAAGCATTGCCCGAAAACGCGCTGTGTATGTAGCGAAGTATTGTGGTCTAAGTACAACGTTACCACGTGGGGATTTTGCCATTTTTTTCTTTTGATTTTATGGAAAGGATTGTCTGTAAAATTGATGTGAGTTACTTCCAATGTAGCGAATATTTCAGGCAAATCTTCTAAATCATACCCATTCAAATACAAAGAGTGTTGCCCACCATAATGGTAAACGAGCGACTGAAATAGCTCGTCAGCAGATACCAATGCGTGCTTGAGGCATATTATACTACAATACTGTTCCCATCGAAAAGCTATCAAAGCCCATTCTTTCCAATGCTTTGCCCAAGAAGCTCCCGTTTTTTTTCGTTTTATCCAAGTCATAGCTTCCAAATAGCCTACCAAATTGTCCCAAGCATAGTGCATAGCATACAGTTTTCGCAAAGCAGTCATTTTGGAAGGACTGATATTTTTTTTCAATAAAGCATAGAATGGCTTTTCCTCCGCGCCTTGCCAATATTCTTCTATGACATAAGCCGCGACCAGCCCCAAAAAGTCCCCATGAAAGCCTCCGCCTTCTATTAGTTGGCAGGCAAGTAAGGCATTTGATTCGTCATGCGAATAGAGCATATCACAGACATTTTGGCGCATAGCCGCCGCATCAGGTGTATCTTCAAGTAAATACATAGTACATCTATAGTTTTTTTAGAGCCTTCACAAAATTAAGAAAAAAATACAATAAAAATTTGGAAGTCTAAAAAAAACAGTCTAAATTTGCACTCCAATAAAAAAACAAGGGTTTTTAGCTCAGCTGGTTCAGAGCGTCTGCCTTACAAGCAGAGGGTCGGGGGTTCGAATCCCTCAAAACCCACAAATAAAATTACGATTTTAGATTTACAATTTAGGAAAAATAAAATCTTATATCTAAAATCAACAATCATAAATCCAATAAGGGTTTTTAGCTCAGCTGGTTCAGAGCGTCTGCCTTACAAGCAGAGGGTCGGGGGTTCGAATCCCTCAAAACCCACCAAAAACAGTTTCAAATCTAATTTGAAACTGTTTTTTTTTGTAAATTGTAGTTCTTAGAAACAAGTATAAAATAAGTTTATTTTTTTAGCACGTGGATAAGGAATAAAAATAAAATAACATGATAATTTCACTCACGCGAAGCCACGCTGTAAGCGTCTGTTGGTATTGCTTAACCGCATAAAAGCTCGATAACAGACGCTTACAGCGTGGCTAAATATGCTCAAGTTATTTTTTACTCGTTCCTTAGTATGATTTAAGCTCGGCATTTTGTTGCTTTGCAACAAACAAGCCACAGGCTTGTAGTTATTTAGGCACGAGCCAAGAGGCTCGCGCCAGTGGATATTTCATCAAAAACTCAAAAAACTCGTCCATTTCTTGCCTGCCACACCCAAAATGCGCCTCAAACTCCATTTCATAATTACGCGCCAACTGAAAACCCAAACGAGCATTGGCTTCGTCTGTGCTGGAAAGCAGGCGCAAAAGGTTCTCGAATTCTGTATTCATAAATTTTGTTTCATGGTAAAATTGATGTATCTTTGCCATATAAAAATACAAAGTTATGAAAAGGAACGAAAACCCAGAAAACGAACCTAAAAAGAATTGGAAAGAAGGTGAATTGGTTATGACCTTCAGAATATGTTTAGAAACTGTTTTTTAAAGAAAGTGGTTTAAAATCATACTGATAAATGCAATTTTTATAACAGTTTCGGCAGAAGTGGTCGTTTTTTCATAGTCTTTTGATAATCTTCGATAAAAAGTAAGCCACGCAAAACTTC
>JAAFJK010000792.1 GCA_013298105.1 Cytophagales bacterium | reverse complement strand
TCTTTTTTTGTACGCTTGTCAAGGTCTTCAACCATTGACAACGTACAAAAAAAAGAAAAATAGTTTTATATCTTTTTCGCCTCTTAGTAATTTTAAGGGCTTAAATTGAAATTGTACAGTAGTCTGGACAAAAGATTAAACAACTTTCCAACCTTCTTGCTATTTATCTATTTTTTCAAAATATTCATCTACTTCTTTTTTGTAATAGGGGGCAAGTGAAGGCGGGATAGTTTTGAGGAGTTCGATTTGTTTTTCTTTACTTTTCATGTACTGATTCAGGGCGGGTGGGATATTTTTTGGTCTGTCCTTGCCTGTTTCAGCTTTTCGGGTAGGTTCTTCTTCGCGCTCGCGGAGGGCTTTTTCAGATTCAAGGAGGCGTGTTTCTATTTCTTTCTGTCTTTTTTGGTCTATGCGGTCGAGGCGTTTATTTACAAGGTCTTCTTCTATTTTTTCCATTTCTTTTTTGAGGTCGCTGATTTGTTTGCCAAGTTGTTCTTTAGCATTTTTGTCCAATTTTCCGCCCGCCATTTTCTCAAGTTGGTTCAGTGCGTTTCGGAGTCTGCGTTGTTCTGCCGCGAGTTTGGCAAGTTCTTCAGAAAGTCCTTTTCCTTGTTTCCCTCCTTTTTTGAGGTCTTGGATTTGTTGGTTGAGTTTCTTTTGCAGTTCTCCGATATTGGGTGTGTTGCCATCTTTGTCTTTTCCGTCTTTTCCTTTGCCTTTTTGTTTTTTCTTATTTTTCATTTTCATACTGCCACCACCTCCGCCTCCACCCATGTTATTTTGCATTTGATTTAAGGCATCACTGAGCATCAGCGCAAGGTTATTCATAGAAGTCATGGCTTGTTGTTGTTTGCCTGTGGCATTGCCAAGATGACGTTTTTTGATGGCTTCGGTACTTGCGTTCATGTGCCTTTTCATATCTCCGAGTTCACGCGTAACGAACGACTGAAGTTGAAAAACACGCTTTGCGAGTGCATAAAGGCTGTCTTCTACGATTTTAGAATCGTCTTGCAGTTTGGTTTGTTGTTGGGCAAGCGTAATAAAGCGCGGGTCTGAAAGTTGGACATTTCTAAATTCTTTCATGAGGTTTTCTTGGTCATGCGAGAGATGGACAAGATTTTCGAGGATAGCTCTGAGTGCGTTTGCATCTTCTTCTTCTTGTTTGTCATCATTTGCGCCTCCCATTTTCATCATATTTTCGCCCATTTTTTTCATCTTATCGCTGGCTTTTTTCTGTGATTTGGAAGCACCTTTGTTGTCTTTTTGGTCAAGTTCTTTTTCGCTATTTTCTTGTTCTTTGTCTATTTCTTGTTTGTCTTGCTCCATTTCGTCATTTTGTTTTTCCATGCCGTTTGGTTTTTCGAGGTCTTTATCCATTTTTTCGAGTTCCTCCATATCTTTTTTGAGGTCTTCGAATCGTTCGCTGAGTTTTTCTTGTTCTTTTTTGAGTTCGGCTTGTTTTTCTTGTTTTTGTTCTTTGTTGAGGTTTTTATTTTCTTCACTTTTTTTGTCGTCCATTTTTTCAGTTTTCTCTGAAAGTTCCTTTTGGTCTTCGGCAAGTTTTTCCATTTCTTCTGCCGTTTTCTCAAATTTCTGCTCGAACTGCATTTGTTTGAACATTTCCATTGCGCGGTCGAGTTCTTTTTCGAGCATATTTTCCTGTTCGCTGATTTCCTTCAATTTTTCGAGTACAGGGTCTGCATCTTTATTTTGCTCAAGCAATTTTTTGAGTTCTTCGTAGAGTTTTTTGGTTTCGTCATCAAGCATTTCATTCATGAGTTGCTGGAGTTTGTCCATTTTCTCTTTGATTTTTTCACTATTTTCATCAAAACGCTCTTGTTTTTCGTTGAGGGCTTCGTTTTGCATCTGCAATTTTTTTACTTCGTCCGTGAGTTCTTCACGTTTTTTGATAACTTCTTCTATGTTCTTTTTGTCTTGGTAGTCAAGACGGTCTTTATTTACGAGTTTTTTCTCAATTTCATTGACGCTTTTTTGAATGTCTTGCGCCTTTTTCATAGCTTTATCTATCTGTTTTTCAGTATCTTGTACAGTTTTGTCTATCTCTTTTTGCATATCGGCTGTGCTTGGGATACGGAACTGCGAGGTGCTGCTTCGGCTACTTTTCGCACCATTCACGCCGTCATTGTCCCATACTTGGACATAGTATTCTACATAGTCGCCTTGCTGTAGGTTCAGGTCGCCCAAATTCAGTTGATAAAAATAATTTTGGATAGACTGGTCGCTCTCCATCGGGATATTGGTAGCTTCAAAACTACCTGCTTTGTCTTTGCGCACTACGCGGTGCATCATCTTCAAAGAAGACAGTCCATAGTCGTCCGAGATACTCCCACCAATACTGATAAAGTTATAGACAGCCGTATCGCGGTAGTCTTGCATTGTGATTTTGGGGTAAAGGTCAGGGATTACGTTGATGTAATATTGGATAGGTTCTTTGTTATAGCTAAAGGCATTTGCCAAACGTACTTGATAGCTTTGCGAATTTTTTACTTGAGATTGGTAGGCAAAGTTATCTGTAGAATTAGGCTTCAAAGCAACAGTGTCGCGGTTTTCGTTGAACATCAGCCATACTTTGTCCGCTTTATTGGTCTGAAAGTCCCACTTGATTTGTGTGCCTTCAGGTACTACAAGGTTGCCGATATTGTTCCATTTTTCATTGGGCTTGCCGAGATAGGCGGGGTAGGCAAGGTAGGCATTAAAGTTGGCTAAACTTGGGCGTTCGAGGAGTTTGATGTCATAGTCTTTGGATTTGAAGCCTGCCGCCTCAAAATAAAAGTCCACGCCTTTTTGGATTTTTGGGAAATCATAACCAAAATGATTCATGTCGTTTTTGGTCATTTTGTAACGTCTGCCGCCTGTTACAAGGAATACTTCAGTAGGGATTGCCTTGCCTGCCAGCTTCAGATTGAGGGCAAAGTCTTCATTTTTGAAAGCCTGCATTTTCTTATTTTCCACTTCAAAAGTGAAGGGCGCGGGTTCGGCAAAGGATTCATTGTAACGAATGATACGCGCAGAACTTTGGTTAAAAAGTTCCATAAAAAACGAAGGCGAAATCATAAACAGCAAGCCCAAAAACGCTATTGGCACAAGAACATAGCGCAAATATCGCTTATTTTCTGAATAGCGGATAGCATCTGTAAACTTTACCACACCCAATTCTTTGGTGCGTTGTTGAATACTTGCGCGGACAAGCGCGTTATTTTCATTGCTTTGATGCAACTGTAAGGTATTCAATAACTTATCGTCGATGGCAGGAAAATATTTGCCTATTTGGAGTGCGGCTTGTTCGTTTGTGAGTGGTTTATTTAAGTTCAGCAGTTTCAAAATCGGGTTCAAAATCCACACCACGCCCACCGTACCCAGTGCAAGCAGGAAAGAATAAAAGAAAAATGCACGTATAGTTGAGCTGAATCTGCCTACATATTCTAAAGTATTGTAAGAAATATAGACACTTATCAAAATAGCAAAAGAAATCAATACGCCCTTGAGGAGCTGATTTAAGTAATATTTACGTTTGTAGCTTTGGAGGTCTGCCAATAGATTCATAGTAGTTGGGCGATTTTAGGTTTATGATTTTAGATTTACGATTTATAATGGTTTCATTATCAAATATTTACAAATGTAAATCATACATCATAAATCGTGAATATCCTTATATACGCAAATATACTGTTTTTTTCTGAAAACATTACAAAAAAATGTTAAAGTTTTAGTGGTTCTTAAAAAGTTATTACGGAACAGGCTGTAGCACACCTGTCGTTTTCAAGTCATAAACAGGCTGGAAGCCTGTTCTACAGTTTTGCCTCCGCAATAACTTTCGAAGAACCGTTATTTCTTATGTTTTTGTACAAAGCTCGTATCTGTAAGCATCTCCAAAAACAGCAAAATATCCTCTTTTTCTGCCTCTGTGAGCTTGAGGCTTGTGCCTTGCACTTCATTGGAGGCTTGCTGAATGAGGGGGTCAAGATTGGGCGAAGGCTTGATATGTTCGTTGTAGTGGTCAAGGACTTCACGCAAAGTCTTAAATCTGCCATCATGCATATAGGGTGCAGTCAGGGCGATATTGCGCAAAGAAGGTGTTTTCATCTTGCCTACGTCTGTGGCTTTGCCTGTGATAGCCCCCAGCCCCTTGTCGGTAGGCAAGGCATCAAGTCCATTGTCGTGAAAAGTCCCCAAAGTAGTGAGATGACTGCCATGACAGTCCCCACAATTCGCACCGCGAAGCCCTTGTTCGGGGATAGGGTGCGTAAAAAAAAGCTGTATTGCCTGCTGTTCGCGCGGGGTAGGCAAGGCTTCCCCTTTGACTATTTTATCGTATCGGGCATCTGCCGAGATAAGTGTCCGTACAAATTGCGCAAGGGCTTTGGCGGTATTTTCAGGGGTTATTTTTCTTGAGCCAAAGGCTTTTTTGAATAAGTCGGGGTATTGTTCAGTAGCTTGTAACTTGCCTACGAGGGCAGGCAAGGTCATGTCCATTTCTATTTTTGACTTGATAGGGTGCAAGACTTGCTCCTCCAATGTACGCACGCGCCCGTCCCAAAAAAAGTGTTTTTGCCAAAGTAAGTTCGCCAAAGAGGGCGCGTTTCGCTCACTTGCCTGCCCACGTATCCCTATACTTACGGGGAGTCCGTCTGTGAAAGCAAGTTCAGGTTTGTGGCAAGTGGCACAAGAGATGGTATTGTCTGCCGAGAGGCGCGTATCATAAAATAACGCCTCTCCCAATGCCACGCCTTCTTTGGTAAGCGGGTTTTTTGGAGGTATTTCGTACATTCGTCCAAAATGCAAGGGCGGATTCAGTGCATAAGGCTCTGCCATCACTATCCACACAAAACTCAAGAGAAGAAAGCAAATCACATTTAACATTTAACATTTAACATTTAACATTCAAGATTTGAGATTTAAGATTTAAGATTTAAGATTTAAGATTTAATATTTAATATTTAAGATTTAAT
>JAAFJK010000525.1 GCA_013298105.1 Cytophagales bacterium | reverse complement strand
ATTTTCTCTAAAGTCCATACGTGCGCCCCAAGCCGCATAATTGCCCAAAAATACCGCTTCAAAATCATAAAAAAAGTTGTCTGAAGCTGTGATATTGTCTTGAGTATAAGGGCAGGTAAGTTGCTCGCCATCTTCAAAATTGATGGCATAAAGGTAGTTTTGGATTTCGCGCCCTATTTCCTCCTCGTTGTAAGAATAAATGGCATCTTTGATTTCCTGCAAGACATTGAAGTCGTACATATCCACCAAAGAAGTTACAAAATTTTCGGGAATACCTTCGGCTACTTTTTCTTTTTTGTTGAAATAGGTATTGACCATGTCCATCGTGATAAGTTTTTCGGTCTTCAGGTATTTGCTCAAAAAATCATTAAAAACATTCAGCGATTGCCTGCCCGAATAGCCTGTATTGCCTTCTGTTTCGGCTTCTATCAATATTTCTTTGCGGGTGCGTTTGTCGAGGCGTTTTAAGTCCTCCTCCGAAAGCCATGCGGGTACCTTGCCTGCATACATCTCCATTTTCAGAATAAAATAGTTCGTATCGAGGTATTTGCTGTATTTTGAAGGATTTTGAATCCAGTTTTGAATCACGTTAGAATTTTTATTCAAGCGCGAAGAAACAATTATTTTAGCTACATTCTCAAGTACATTGGGCAGGAAGTACGTTTCGAGATTTGCACCAAATTTATTTTTGTAAATGGCTGTTTCGGTGTTATAGTCCAACACATAAGGCACATTTACAGTGATAATCCTGTCTTTGAATGAAGGCATCTGCTCATAGTGCGACTTGTCGGCAGGATTTACCAAACCCACAAAAAGCGACTTTACGCGCTCCTCTATCAACTCTACGCGGTGTATGCCATCACTGATGATGCCATGCAGGTCTATCAACCGCTTTACATTATGCTCTTTGATGTCCATGAGCGCGAAGATGCCGTTATTTGTTTTGGCAAGCGTAGAATGGACATAACTCACTTCTTCATTTTCCAGCAAATCATTGATTCTCTTTTGGATAGTAGGATTTTTGATGGGGTGGTCATAGACAGTATCGCCAGGATTATAGACACTGATGCCTTCCCCAAACTGCCTACTAAAAATAGCGGGACGCGCATAAATCATATCCAACACCTGTAGCGGGTCGCCCAAAATATCCAAGAGCGAGGCATACAAAGAACTACAAACACTGCACGAATTTTCTTTAAAAACCCATTCGTATTCCCGCTCTGTGAATAGCTTATTAGTAAAATCTGAGGCAGGTAAAAGTTCTTTTAAAAACTTGCGCCTATAGTTTTTAGGAATATGCAAAATTGGGTGGTCGTGGTTGGGGCAAGGAAATTGTATAAACTCGTGGGCGGGCATCTCAAGCGCGAGCGTTTGGAGTTGTTCGTCAAGGCTATGATTGCCTGTCTGCTCTACTATGTTGTGTAGTTGTTTTTCGATGTGTTTGAAGCCTCCCAATTTTTGAATATCGAGTCGCCAATGTGTTTGGTAAAGTGTGCCTTCGGGTAGCTTGGTATAGTCTTCAAATTTTTGCAAAATATTGTTCAGAAACGTGCTTTTGCCACTGCCAGGAGGTCCTTCAAAAAGAAAAATATTGTTATTTTGGATTCCTTTTTTGAATCCATCTGTAAGTTTCAAGAAACGCCTTGCGAATAGCCTGTCATTGAAAAATGGATTATCGCACCCCAGCTCAAAAAGTTGATTGAAGTTATACGAATCCACGCTTGAGGCTATAAGCGTGGTGCGTTCTACCTTGTCGCCTTGTGTGATGTAGTGGTACACCATATCGTGGAAAAGCTGAAAAATATCCCGCAAGACTACTTGTGGACTTTCTGCCAATACTTCCAAAAATTTGCGGTAGGGCAGGGAAGGGCGCAATTCTTTGCTTCGCAATTTTTCGCCTAAGTTTTGTAAGGCACGCCACGCGGGGGCAGGAGAGTTATTTTCCATCTGAAAGTACGAATATAGTCTTCCTATATAACGAAAAAAAAGCCCAAGCGTATAAAAGTATGTTTTGTTTTTTGAGAAAATAAACATAGTTTTGTGCAAAAAACAACAATATGGCTACTTCAAATAGCATTTATTTGGGCAACTTGCGCGTAGAGTCTGAACACCTACAGTCAGGCACAAAAATCATCACAGATGCCCCTACAGATAATCATGGCAAAGGCGAAGCCTTTTCGCCTACAGACTTAGTCGCAAATGCGCTCGGAAACTGTATGATGACGCTCATGGGCATCTATGCCCAGCGTGAAAACTTTGACCTTGTAGGCACGCGCCTAAGCGTTACGAAAGTAATGGCAGAAAGTCCCAGACGCATTGCCGAAATCCACGTACAGATTACCTTGCCTGCCTCGCTCGCTCTCACAGCACATCAGCGCGAAATGCTCGAACGTACTGCCCTTGCCTGCCCTGTGGCGCATAGTCTGCACCCTGATATAAAGCAGGTGGTTACGTTTTTGTAAAGATGATTTTATTTTTCTCGGTTGGCAATCCGAGAAAAATAAAATCATCACTGCCCCTGAGATAAGGAACGAGTAAAAAATAACTTGAGCATATTTAGCCACGCTGTAAGCGTCTGTTATCGAGCTTTTACGCGGTTAGGCAATAGCAACAGACGCTTACAGCGTGGCTTCGCGTGAGTGAAATTATCATGTTATTTTATTTTCATTCCTAATTCGTGGTCTTTTTTTTGGTAGGTAAGAAATTTAGGTTCTCTGACAATTTTTGTGGTAGTTTTTTTTGCTCAATAGGATAGGGTTTTAAACCCTATCCTTAAATCCGAACTTGCTCAAAAAATGTTTTTCCACAAAAATTGTCAGACAAGCGAAATTTATAAAATCATGTCTTTTAAAGACCATTCTTTTCTAAGAACTGCGCTATGACTATAGGTTTGGGTAGGTTTTGGACTTTTTCGGGTGTGTACCAAGCGTAGCCTTCGGGCAGGCAAGGCGGGGGGAGATTTTCGGGCAGGACAGCTACCCAAAAACTGATAAACAGCGTTTGGTGCGTGAGTATATGCTTCACAGGGGCATAAGCTGGCAATAACCTGAAATAGTGCTTATTATTTTTCAAATCATCTAAACACAACGGCACCTCACCTTGCCTACCTGCCGCATCTTCCCAAATAAAATCATACAAACCTGTCCAAATATCTCCTGCTTCGCGCTTGCGCATAGCTATATTCTCGGCGTGTTTTAAAATGGTATAATTAAAAAAACGCTCTTTTTGGCTTGTTTTCAGGCTTTTGAAAGGCAATTCTCCTTGCCTGCCCGTACCATGTGCCACACAACTTGCCTGCAAAGGACAATACATACAGTCGGGTTTTTGGGGCGTGCATTGCAACGCGCCAAACTCCATAATGGCTTGATTGTAGGTGCTTACGCGCTCGTCTTGGGCAGGCAAGAGCGTTTGCGCAAGGGCTTGAAATATCTTTGCGCCTTTGATGCTTGAGATGTCGTCTTCTATCCCAAAAAAACGTGCCAAAACCCTGAAAACGTTGCCATCAACGACTGATACCCGCTCTCCAAAACCAAAAGAGGCAATGGCTGAAGCAGTATATTCGCCCACGCCTTTGAGCTTGAGCCATTCGGCTTTGTTGGTAGGCAAGTTGCCTTGTAGTTCGTGTGCTATATATTTGGCGGTCGTGTGCATATTGCGGGCGCGACTGTAGTAGCCCAAGCCCTGCCATGTGCGCATGACTTCTTCTTCAGTTGCGGCTGCCATGTCTTGTATGGTAGGAAAGCGCGTAATGAAAGCTTCGTAATAGGGCAGACCTTGCTTTACGCGCGTCTGCTGTAAGATAATCTCAGAGAGCCAAATATAGTAGGGGTTGTTCGTATCGCGCCAAGGCAGGTCGCGCTTGTGGTTGGGATACCACTGAAGTAGCATTTCGCTGAAATTCATGAGCAGAAGCGCAAGTAGGTACGAGGTTTGAAATAAGAGGTAAAAAAAATACTGAATACTACCTATTTTTTATGGTTGTCTGACAATTTTTGTGGAAAAACATTTTTTGAGCAAGTTCGGATTTAAGAAACGCCTTTTTTGCTCAATA
>JAAFJK010000537.1 GCA_013298105.1 Cytophagales bacterium | reverse complement strand
AAATACTCATCTATCAGATACTTCAAATCGCCCCTTAGCCAATCTACAAGCGGGATAGCAAACCCTTGTTTTGGTCTATCAAAGAGTTTGGCAGGCAAGTAATCATACAAAACCTGCTTCAACAAATATTTTGATGTTTTCTGATGGTACTTTAGGTCAGGATTTAGGTTAATGGCAAACTCTATCACACGATAGTCCAAAAGCGGTACACGCGCCTCAAGCCCATGTCGCATCGTTGCCCTATCCACTTTCACAAGCAAATCGTCAGGCAAATATGCCTGCAAATCAAAAAACGCCTGCTCCTCCATGTGGTTTAGTTTGCGGGGCAGATTGGGTGTGCTATAGTTGTAGGCAGGAAAGTTTTGCAACAGCATCAAATCAATCTCACGCTTAGAAAAAAACTGTTGCTCTTGTGAGAATACGTGCGAAGGCTCAAGTTTTCTGCCATAATTCAGCATAGCTGAAGCCTTTTGATAGCGTGTAGCTTTGGAAAGTCTGAATGTACCTGCGAGCGGACTACGAAAATTTCTCCAAAAACCTTTGTGCAGGCGGTTTGCCCACTGATACATACCATAGCCCAAAAACAGCTCATCGCCTCCATCACCTCCGAGCGCGACTTTCACGTGCTTTCTTGTGAATTGGGAGAGCAACAGCGTAGGAATAGCCGAAGAATCGGCATACGGCTCATCATAATAGTTGATAAGTTCGGGTATGATTTTTTTTGCTTCTTCTACAGAGATGATAAGCTCGTGGTGATTTGTACCGAGTGCTTGCGCGATCGCTTTAGCGTGGGGAACTTCATTGAATTTATTTTCTTCAAAACCAATAGAAAAAGTCTGTATCTTTGTATTGGACTCTTGAGTGGCTATAGCTGTAACCAAAGATGAATCTATCCCACCCGATAGGAATACACCCACAGGCACATCACTGATAAGGCGATAGTTCACAGAGCTATGCAATAATTTTTTTAAGTGGGCTTTGGCTTCAGGCAATCTATTCAAAAGTGAAACGCGGCTTTGGGTAGGCGCATCATATATTTTTTCGTTGATATTCCAGAATTTCCCTTCATAGATACCTTCCTTGCCTACCTTCAGCCAGCTCCCTGCGGGCAGTTTGTAGATATTTTTGTAAATCGTATGCGGGGCGGGTATGTAGCCCAAATGCAAAAACGCGCTTACAGCCGTTTCGTTCAGTTGTTTCTCAAAGGTAGGCAAGGCGGTAAGTGCTTTTAGCTCAGAAGCGAATGCAAAATTTTGCCCGTCCCAATAATAATAAAGCGGTTTTACGCCTATCCTGTCGCGGACTACATACAGCGACTGCTCCTCTTGGTCGTAAATGCCCATAGCAAACATACCATTGAATTGATATACTGCGCGGAGTTGTAACTTCGCAAAAAGCTCAAGAATGACCTCGCTGTCTGAAGTAGTCCTGAGAGGTGTTTCTATCTGTTTGGTAAGCTCGCGGTAGTTAAAAACTTCGCCATTATAGACCATGTGATACCGCTTATTGGCGGATTGCATGGGTTGATTGGCATCTTTGGAAAGGTCTAAAATAGAAAGCCTCCTATGTCCAAGCCCACAGATACCATTGTAAAAAAAACCATCTGCATCAGGTCCGCGATGGGCTATGGTCTGGGTCATGTATCGAAGGGTACTTTCAGAAAAATTTTGATTAAGAGAAAAAAAGCCTGTAATGCCGCACATAAAATAAGTGGTAAGAAGGTGCAAAAGTACATGAAAATTCTTAATTATTTAGCCCACCGCCCCAAAGGGAAGAACTAAAAAAAAATATTTTCTAAAAAATTTGTATTTTTCAAAAACCTTGCCTACCTTTGCATCAAGTTATTTAAGCCAATACCAAATCATACGGAGAGATGGGTGAGAGGCTTAAACCAGCAGTTTGCTAAACTGTCGTAGGTAGTAATACTTACCGAGGGTTCGAATCCCTCTCCCTCCGCAATTTATCTAAAGTATAAAAATACCCCTTAAAATAGTATTTTAAGGGGTATTTTTATGTATGGAACAGAGAACGGTTGTTCTACTTTTTAAGAAAAATAAAATTTTCTGAAGTTAGCCTGCCATTTTTGGTAAAATTTCATAATTCGCGTACCTTTGGCGTTTTATTGCAAAAATACAACCCATGAAATTTACCCTCCAAGCTACAGACAAAGACTCAAACGCGCGTGCAGGCTTACTTGAAACCGCACATGGACAGATAGAAACACCTATTTTTATGCCTGTAGGCACTTTAGGCAATGTAAAAGCCGTCCATCAACGTGAACTCCTGCAAGACATCAACGCCCAAATCATCTTGGGCAACACCTATCACTTGTACCTAAGACCAGGATTGGATATTTTGCAACAAGCAGGCGGTTTGCATAAATTCAATGGGTGGGAAAAGCCCATACTCACAGATAGCGGGGGTTATCAAGTCTATAGTTTGGCACAAATGCGCAAAATAAAAGAGGAGGGCGTTACATTTCAGTCGCATATAGATGGCTCAAAACACACCTTCACGCCCGAAAATGTCATGGATACGCAGCGGCGCATTGGGGCAGATATTATCATGGCATTTGATGAATGTCCGCCTGCCATGAGCGACTACAACTATGCCAAAAAATCTATGGAACTTACCCACCGTTGGCTCAAGCGTTGTGTAAACCGTTTTGATGAAACTGAAGGCTTGTATGGTTATGCACAAAGTCTTTTTCCGATAGTGCAGGGCGCAGTCTATAAAGATTTGAGGGCAGAATCTGCCCAATTTGCTACAGATTTAGACCGCGAAGGATATGCTATAGGCGGACTGGCGGTGGGCGAGCCTACTGAAGTGATGTATGAAATGGTCGCGCATACTGCGCCACTCTTGCCTGCCCAAAAACCGCGCTACCTCATGGGCGTGGGTACACCCGCGAACCTTTTGGAAAATATCGCGCTCGGTGTGGATATGTTTGACTGTGTGATGCCCACTCGAAACGCCCGAAATGGTATGCTATTCACGACTGAAGGCATCATCAATATCAAAAACAAAAAATGGGAAAATGATTTTTCGCCCATTGATGCAGGACTTACAAGCTATGCAAGTACGCACTACAGCAAAGCCTATCTTCGCCACTTAGTACAGGCAGGCGAGATGCTGGGTGCGATGATAGCGAGTGTCCACAATCTTACGTTTTATCTGTGGCTGGTAGGCAAGGCGCGGGAACAAATCAAAGCTGGCACTTATGCCACGTGGAAAAATAAAATGGTTACTCAAGTAAGCCAACGCCTGTAGATTTACGTTTTTTTGATTTGCGATTTACGATTTTATGTTATAAATACTTGATAATTAAATATTTATAAAAACATTTTTGTTAAATGTTTCTTGTTAAATGTTCTTTATGTTTTGTTTTTAGTACCTAATGTTTTGTTTTTAGTACCTAATGTTTTGTTTTTAGTACCCAATGTTTTGTTTTTAGTACCCAATGTTTTGTTTTTAGTACCCAATGTTTTGTTTTTAGTACCTAATTTTTTGTTTTTAGTACTTAATGTTTTGTTTTTAGTACCCAATACTTTGTTTTTAGTACTTTGTTAAATGTTAAATACTTTTTGTTGAATGTTAAATGTTAAATGTTTCTTGTTTCTTGTTTTGCTTTGTCTGCAAGGCTGGGCGCAAAAAAAACGTACTGAAGACGCGCTTGTACCCTACCGCATCAAAGACAGTTGGGGCTTTGCCAATGCCAAAGGCGAGCTAAAGATTCCTGCTACTTTTGAGGAGGTAGATTTTTTTTTGCAAGACCTTGCCAAAGTCAAAAAAAACGGACTTTGGGGAATGATAGACAAAAAAGGCAATACTTTCCTGCCCTGCGCCTACCAAATCGTGTATGGGGCAGGCAAGGCAACCCGCGTAGTAGTTTGCCAAAACAATCGTTGGGGATTTTTGCCTACTTACCTGCCCGAAAAGAGCGAATTTGACCTTGCCTACGAA
>JAAFJK010000766.1 GCA_013298105.1 Cytophagales bacterium | reverse complement strand
AGGGCTTTTGGTAGGTAATATGTTGCAGTTTGTATTGCCTTTCTTGACCCAATCTATAGTAGATATTGGGGTGCAGACGCAAAATTTAGGCTTTGTCTATGTGATGCTTTTGGCGCAATTGATGCTTTTTGTGGGACAGATGAGTGTAAATTTTATTCGAGCCTGGTTGCTGCTGCATCTTAGTACGCGGGTAAATGTGGCGTTGATACGCGATTTTTTGATAAAACTTTTGCGCTTGCCTGTTTCTTTTTTTCAGCAAAAAAACACCAACGACATTGTGCAACGAGTACAAGACAACTTCAAAATCCAAACTTTCCTCAGTACACAATCGCTGCAAGTTGTATTTTCGTTTGTGAATATCCTGATTTTTGGGGCAGTATTGGCATTTTATCATGTACTGATTTTTATGGTGTTTGCTGTAGGGAGTTTGTTGTATTTGGGGTGGTTGCTATTCTTTCTGCGCAAACGCAAAGACCTTACCTACAAAAACTTTCAGCTTTCTATTTTTCGGCAAAATATACTTCTTGACCTCATCAGGGGGATTGAAGAAATCAAAATTAATCATGCCGAAACGCTCAAACGTTGGGACTATGAGCGTGTGCAAGGCTATGCGTTCAGGTTACATACTCAAGTCGTAACGCTTGAGCAATACCAAAAAGGAGGCGGCATGGCTATCCATGAATTGAAAAATATCTTGATAACGTTTATTGCGGCACAAGCCGTAATCGATGGCTCGCTTACTTTGGGTATGATGCTTTCGGTGCAGTACATTTTAGGGCAGTTGCAAGCACCTATTTCAGACATGGGCGAATTGATACACCAATACCAAGATGCCAAAATCAGCCTTGAGCGCATGGCAGAAATCTATGCCGAAAAAGATGAGGACTCACAAGTGAAAGGCACGCCTGTAGCTTTAGATGACACGCCCCAAGATATTCATGTGCGGGGTGTTTCGTTTCATTATCAGGGCTTGGCTTCGCCTCGTGTCTTAGACGACCTTACCTTTACCATTCCCGCAGGCAAGGTTACGGCTATCGTAGGCGCGAGTGGGAGCGGAAAAACGACTTTGCTAAAACTTTTACTCAAGTTTTATGAACCCACAGTAGGCGAGCTGACCTTAGGCAAGCATAAATTCAACGCCTTGCACCCGCAACAGTGGCGTATGCAATGTGGAAGCGTACAACAGGAAGGTTTTGTATTTTCGGACACTATAGCCCGCAATATTGCTCTAAGCGACAATACTATAGACTATCCGCGCTTGTATCAAGCGGCAGAAACTGCCAATATTCACATCTTTATTGAGGAATTGGCATTGGGCTATGGCACTAAAATAGGCGAGTCTGGTGTGGGCTTGAGTGGTGGGCAACGTCAAAGGCTACTCATAGCGCGTGCTATTTACAAAAATCCATTGTATGTGTTTTTTGATGAGGCAACTTCTGCCCTTGATTCTAACAATGAAAAAGTAATCATGGAAAATCTCCAAAAGTTCTATGAAGGCAGAACGGTAGTGGTAATAGCACACCGCCTCAGCACTGTCAAAAATGCTGACCAAATCCTTGTATTAGAAAAAGGCAGGCTCATAGAACGAGGAAACCACGAAGAACTTACCCAAAAACGAGGAGTTTATTTTGATTTAGTCAAAAATCAGTTAGAGTTGGGGAGTTAAAAGCCCCCAACCCCGAAGGGGAGTTTTCTCCCTCTCTTTTGGAGAGAGCTGGGACGAGGCTTCTCCCCTTTGAGATGGTTTTTTTGCAAGTTTTATTACATCAATAAAAAAAATAAACCCTTCAAATAACCTCCAAATAAAATAAATAAAAAATAATCTTACATACACATACACATACACATACACATACACATTTTATTAGTAACTTTGGGAACATTTATTTATTAACCTTAATCCTTTATACTGCTCATGAAAAAGCAAGTAAAAACTATCAAAGGTTTCCAGACTAAGGAAACTGCACAAGTCGTAACGACTGTAAACCTCGAAACCGTAAAAGGTGGCGAAGGCAAATCTACCAAATTGGCAGGTGGCTCACCTACAGAGGTTCCTGACTTTTTTGTTTAGTCTATCCTTTGATAGCAACGGATAAGCGAGTGTCGAGAGATGCTCGCTTTTTTTAGCCCCCAACTCCAAAGGGAGAAATTGTGATAAATGTTTTGTATCTTTGCACCATGCAAAAATATTCACTTGGTATTCAAAGTTTCCGCGAGTTACGCGAACAAAATTGTGTATATGTAGATAAAACGCAATACATCTACAACCTCATCACTCAACTAAAATGTACATTTCTTTCACACCCACGCAGGTTTGGTAAGTCATTGCTTATCAGTACTTTAGAATATTTATTTCAGGGCAGGCAAGACCTTTTCAAAGGACTTTGGATAGAAGACAAAATCACTTGGGAAGAACACCCTGTGCTTAGTTTCAGCTTTGCAAAAGCTGATTTTCATAAAATGGACTTTGAAAACTATTTAGATTCGAAAATAGAAGAACACGCAAAGCATTTTGAAATAGTTTTGCAAACCAAAACTATAGCAAGCAAAATTGAAGAACTTATCATAACGCTCTCAAAACGTTATCAAAAAGGAGTTGTTTTGCTTGTTGATGAATACGATAAACCTATCACTGAATTTTTGCGTAAAGACGATTTGGCTATCGCAGACAGAAACCGCGAAACTATGCGTCTTTTTTACTCCCCTTTGAAAGACCTTGACGAACATTTGCGCTTCCTTTTCCTTACAGGCGTTTCTAAATTCAGTAAAGTGTCTATTTTTTCAGATTTGAACCACTTAGAAGACATTACTATGGGCAGGCGTTTTCCTACACTGTTGGGTTATACAGAGGCAGAAATCACGCATCATTTTCAAGAAAGAATACAAGAAATAGCTGATATTCAGGCACTTACCTACGAAAAATGCTTTGAAACCATGCGCCTTTGGTACAATGGATATTCATGGAATAAAGGCAAAGATAAAGTGTATAATCCCACCTCTGTACTCAAATTTTTGAGTGATATGGAATTTCAAAATTATTGGTTTGAGACAGGTACACCCGCTTTTTTGGTAGATATGTTGAAAAACAAATTTTTATATAATTTGGAAACGATTGATGTTTCATCTAAACGTTTGGGTAGTTTTATGCTTGAAAACATTGATGAAATCACACTTTTGTACCAAACAGGCTACCTCACTATTCAAAACAAAGAAGATGATGATATTTATACTTTGGGCTACCCCAATAAAGAAGTGCGGGACTCCATGAACCACTACCTTTTGGCAGAATATACCTGTCAGCAAGACCTCAAGCCCTCGGTGCGTGATATTTTTAGGTGTATGCAGAAAAGGGACTTCGAGCAACTTTTCAAAATTATGAATGGTCTGTTTGGCGAAATTCCGTACCAAATCTTTGATGCCAAACAAGAAAAATATTACCACGCCATCATATTCTTGACTTTCAGGCTATTGGGTTATTATGCCCAAGCCGAACCAAGTACAAGCAAGGGCAGGATTGATGTAGTAGTAGAAACGAAAGATGTTATTTTTATTTTTGAGTTCAAAGTAAATGGCACACTTGAAGAAGCCATGGCGCAAATCCACAAAAACCGCTATTACCAACGCTATGAAGGGGCAGGCAAGGAGATTTACCTCATGGCAGTCGTTTGTCAAGACAAAGAAATCAAAGAATACAAAGTGGAACAGTTTTTCAGTTAGAAGTCATCAAGGAACAAAACCCAAAAACCAAATCAAAAAATGCCTGAAAATAATCTTTATGATGAATCAACTTTAGACATATTAGGCAAAACGCCTGCTTACCTTATTCGTTGGGGTAGCACCATTTCGCTTGCGGTGGTGCTTTTGCTGTTGGGATTGGCGTGGTGGATTCGCTATCCTGAAATCTTACCTGCCCCCATTACCATCTCGCCCGCTAATCCACCTGTGAAGCTCTACAGCCGCAGTGCAGGCAAGTTGCATTTTCTGCTACCCAATGGTGCAGATGTAAAACCCGAACAAGCCATAGCCTACATAGAAAACCCTACCAAATGGCAAGATGCACAACGTTTGGAGCAAATCTTAGAAAATAAAGAAAATAAACCTATAGATTGGGGAGCGATGCACTTGCCTACAGGTTTGCGCTTGGGAGAATTACAAAGCAGTTATCAAATCCTGCAAGAAGCCTTGCAAAGCTATCAAACATTCATAGATTTGGACAGCGAAGCAAAACAGCTTTACCAACTTCGAAAACAAATAAACGCTTACGAAACCCTCCAACAAAACCTCCAAAGCCAACAAAAAATCCAACAATCTGAACTCCAAACCCAAAAACGTAAATTTTCGCGTGATTCATTGCTTTATGCACAAAAAGTCCTTTCTCCCCAAGAATTTGATAAAAGCCTCACAGACTTTGCCCAACAACAACGCCAAGCCAAAAATAGCGAAATTACGCAATTAGACAACTTACTCCAAACCCAAACCTTAGAAGCACGCGCCCAAGACATCAGCCTCTCAAAACGTGAAAAAGAAGCAAAACTACTCCAGAATCTCCAAACTGCTTTGCACAATCTTCAAACTGCTTTTGGACAATGGAAAGACCGCTACTTGATAGAAGCAAATACAGCAGGCAAGTTGAATTACTTGAAGTATTGGGAAGATGGACAATTCATAAGAGCAGAAGAACCTCTTTTAGCCATCATTCCTGCCCAAAGTCTTGCAAGAGTAGGCAAGATAGAACTTACCGCCACGCGGTCAGGCAAGTTGCAAATAGGGCAAACTGTAAAAATTCGCTTGATAGACTTTCCTGCAGAGGAATATGGGCTACTCGAAGGCAAGATAGCTTCGATAGCCTCCTTGCCTGCCCTCGAAGCAAAATCACAAAAAGAAGAACTCTACATGGTATTGGTAGAAGTTTCAAGTCTGCGTACTACCTATCATAAAAATATTCCCGCCTCCAAAATCCAATTACAAGGTACAGCCCACATCATTACAGAAGACATAAGCCTGCTTGGTAGAATTTTTTATCAATTTAAGAAAGTTTGGCAATGATTCATATTTTTTACCTATCTTTGAGAAATATTTATTCCAATTATATGTATCGACTCGGGAGCATTTGCCATTTGTCCCCTTTTTGAAAAAACTGTAAAAGGGCTATTTTTCCCCTTTCAAGCATATAGGTAGATATTTGGAATAGAAATAAACAGCCCTCTAAAAAGCCCTAAATGCAAAATTTGAAGAACTGTTTGCAAAACGTTATGTTTTTAACCTCTGAAAACAACCAATACCGTTACAATCGCTTGAAAGGGGGGACAAATGCCAAATGCTCC
>JAAFJK010000468.1 GCA_013298105.1 Cytophagales bacterium | reverse complement strand
TTTTTGAGAGAGTTTGGCAAACTCAGTGGATTGGGAGGCAAGTTCCTTTTCCAACTTCTCTAATTTTTCTGCTTCTTGTGTAAGGTCTATTTTTCGGTTTTTGATAGCAACCTCAGACAAAGTTAATAATTTGGCTAAAGTATTGCGTTGTTTAGTCCACTCAGATAGCTTTGTCATAATCTCTTTGTCATTTGTTTGGCGTATTTGTAGAATCATTTTCTGATTTGTTTGCATGATAATTTTCTTTAACTGCAAACGATAATTTAAATATTCATGAAGCATATTTTTATTTTTAGCCATGAGTAAAAAAATACATAATTCATAATTTCTAAAGTATTTGTTTGTATTATTTAGATATTCTTTTCTATCTTTTTCAGATATAGCAGGTAACAGTATATTTATCTCTCGAAGGCTATTTCTCACAGCTATATTAGAAAAATTAATTGCTTCTTCATACTTGTCTTTATTTATACAAAATACGGCATAATTATTAGCAGCACGTGTATAGTTTTTATGAAATTCTCCATCAATTTCTAATCTTACTTTCAAGATATTTTCATGTATTTTTTTTGCTTCTCCACTCTTTCCTGTTTTTGAATAAATAACGGCTATCCCATTCATAGCATTAAGGTAGTTATTACTTTTATTACCTTGTTTTTCCAAAGCGATTTGCGCACATTCTTGGTAAGTTTTTAATGCTTTCTCAAACTCATTATTATTCTCATAACTTGCAGCTAAAAAACTTAAGGAAATGCCATACTCTGGGTGTAGTTTATTGCCATATATTTTTTCTTTTAAAGTAAGTGATTTTAAATTAAGTTGGATTGATTTTTCGTGGTTTTTTATAGCTTCGTATAGTGCGGCTAAATTGCTTAAAAATATAACATATTCTTGCGACTCCTCACTCATGATTTGTTTAGTTTTTTCTAATATGCTTTCATATAATTGTATACCTTTTGTAAAAAGGCTTTGCGCATTGTATAGCTTTCCTAAGTTACTGACTACAGTAAAATAAAATCCAAAGTTTTCATTTATTTTTTGTTTGGTTATTTCTTTTGCTCTATTAAGTAATTTCTCACTTTCTTGATAACGCTCCATATAAGAATAAAGGTCTCCTAAATAATTTAGTGAATAGGCATATTCTAAACTGTTTTTGTCCATTATCTTTTCTTTGATTTCAATAGCTTTTCTCTGTGTAGAGTCTGACTTATAGTAATTCTCTTGGTATTGATATAATACGCCTAAATCTGTAAGGCATAAAGCATATTCACGGCTATATATGCCATTATTTTTTTCAAATATTCTTAAAGCGTCTTTATATATTTCGGTAGGTTGCCAATACAAACCTTTGTATATATGTAATCCCGCAAATTCTTGCAGTGTTTGTGCATATATATTACTTGTATTTCCTTGTGTATTTTTAATAATTTCTAAGGCTACTTTATAGATAGAGTCTGCCTTGACAAGTGCATTGTTTCTTGAATATAGGTCTGCCAAACCCTTTATAGGATAAAATACATTATTGTCTTTATTTTTTGTTAATATCTCATAAGATTTTTTATAATATTTTTCTGATTCTTTAACTTGATTCATATTCATATACATATCTGCCATACTATTATAAAAAGTACCCACTCCTTTATATTTTATATCACTATTTTCTATGATAGACTGCCCTTTCTTAAATATTTCTTCTGCTTTTTGGTACCCTTCCAAACTATTGAAAGTGAGATACAAACGAGCTAAATTTGAAATGTCAAGTATATACTCTATCGATTTTTGATTGGATAATTTGATTACTTTTTCAAAGGATTTTTGAGCATTTTCTAATTTATTTTGAAGTCTGTAAGACTCTCCCAAACTACCCAAATAGTTGATATAACGAACCGTGTCCATTACAGACATTTTTTCAATAATTTCTATGGATATACCAAGTAACGAATCTACTTTGGTGTAGTATATCCCACCTCTTTGTTGATAGGTACTTGCAAGATTGTATAATATATCGGCATATAAGCCGTCTTGGAGAATTTTAGACATTTCAAAATATGTTTTAGCCTCCATGATATATTGCTCAGCCTCTTTATTCTGTGCATTGTTCAGATAGCATTTCCCAAACATATTAGTAACCATAGCATAATCTCTGTAGTTCTTTTTTTTCTTTGGATTAAGTTTGGTACGCGCTTTTGTGAGAGCTTGCATGGCTTCATTATACTTACCTTCTTTAAAAGATGTCAGACCTTGTTTATAAGATTCCTGCCACACCTGCCCATACACACACCCAGCACAGAAAATAAAAGAAAATAAAAAAGCAAATAGTAGTTTCATAGTCCAAAAAGGGTTTAGATTTAGTACTTATCCGTTTTAAAGTTGATAGTACGTTCAGATTGATTGCCCAAAAGGTCGACAGCGCGAATTTTGATGTTATAGACTTTATTTTTCTTGAATCCACGAATCATGCCAGTATAGGGATATTCAGCCTCACCACTGATTTGATAATAGATTTGTTCAAGCCCTGTGTGCATATCTGTAGCCGCCAAAAATAAAGTAGCATAAGAAGGATATACAGGCACATCTTCTTTGCGCGTGGGCGAATTACTGAAAGAAGGGTATATTTCAGGTCCTTTATTATCCACCATGAGGCTAAAGTTACGAACATTTCGGTTATTTACGTTGTCATATCCATAAAACTCAATTTTGTGTGCGCCCTCTTGTGGGATAGTGAATACACCTTGATAGGGTGTTTCTTCTTGTGCGCCATCTAAACTATATGTGATTTTTTGCAAACCTGATTCAGGGTCAAAAGCACTTAGTTGGACTCTACTTTGGCTACTCACGTACATGGTATCGCCTTTTTGGAATATTGCACCTCCATATTGATAATTAAGGACAGGACCCGTCAAATCGACATATACTTGCCCTACATTATGCAAAAACTCATCTACAGTTTGGTCTGTATTGCCTACACCTTGATTGCCCATTTGGTCAAGCGCGTAATACCTGATGATGTGCAGACCAGACTGCGAAGGCAGATAAAAAGGATCGCTATAGGCTACATATTCTTGGTTATCAATGGCATATCTTATTTCTTTGATGCCAGATTTATTATCTACTGCCGTAAGTTTGAGCTTCGTTCTGCCTGAAAAATAGACCTTCCCATCTACTATGAATCTATCACCCAAAATATCGGCAGACATAATAGGCGAGGTCTTATCCAAATAAAAAGAAACCGTTTTTTCTTTTTCTTTATTTTCTACATTGTCTATAGAGTAGTAGGTAAGGGTATGGTCGCCATCAGGCAAATAACTGAAAGGAATCAAATTTCGGGCGGTATAATTTTTCTCAGGTTCATTGTTCATGCGATAGAAAGTACGCGCGAGTCCTGAAAGTGAATCTGTAGGTGTGAGGTATATCTTAGTAGAAGTAGAGATGATACTCGCCTCTGAGATGCCTATGATGTGGTGGTAAGTAGCGGGCGGCGTATTATCCACTACGAAGTCATAACTTTTTACAGTTTCTACATTGCCTACATTATCTACAGCATAAAATCTGTGGGTGTAAGTACCTTCTTTGTCAAAACGTACAGGTTGCAAATATCGTGTATATGCCTCTCCATTCAGGGATTGATAGAGGGATTCTATGCCTGACATTTCGTCTTTTGTGCTTAGATTTAAGAGTAGATTTTGTCCATAATATTGCTTGCCTGCCACATTGTAGCGGGTGGCATTCAGAAAAGAGGCAGTAGAAATAGGAGCTATCCCATCTGCGTAAATCCGAAATTTATCTTCAGTTTGGTGTAGTCCATCTACGTGCTTAAGGGTATGTTTGCCATGTCCATCAAGATAAATGGGCTTGATTTGTGGTTGGTCATTGGGCGCAAGTGGGGTAGATTTCCCATCAGGCGTATGTGAGATATGCAAATATAGAGGTAACTCTGCCTGCTGATAATAGCGGTTTAGAGAATCTACATAGTGTTTTTTTGGGTGATTTAAAGGTGTTTGTGCCCTTGCCTGCCCTGCCAGCATTAAAAAAGCTACCACGCATAGCGTATATGTTTTGTGCATACTACTGAAGATAGTCGAGAATTGGTATGCAAAAATAGGAATTTTTTTGGAATTGCAAAATTTCTTATGTTTTCTAAAACATAGAAAGTGCAAAAATTGAACGTAGGTATATTTATTTCACACTCGTTTTATCACTCTACTGATAGAAACCTTATGTTTGAATTGATACTTTTGATGCAAAAGCGCATAGATTACCGCACAAATCATAAATAAGCCCTGCCAAATGTCCTGTGTTTTTTTTGTTTTTACAAAAATTCTGAATAACTTTGCTGAAACTTAAACCCATTTATGACAATGAAAAAAATAACGTTCACATTCTTAGCCCTGTGCTTAGTCTTTGCTGTTACATTTACCAGCTGTAAAAAAGTCCCACCAACTCCACCACCAGTAAAACTTACCTTGAAAGAAAAAGTACAAGGTGCTACATACATTTTGGGCAATGTTACCCAAAGTGGTGCAAATAAAAACTCTGACTTCACAGGCTTTTTCATTCGCTTCTCACCTGATGGCAATCAAGTTACAGTAAGACTTGGCG
>JAAFJK010000727.1 GCA_013298105.1 Cytophagales bacterium | reverse complement strand
CAAATAATTGATACCACTTAGAGGCGTTTTGTCTTCAGGAAAGGTGCAGGCAAGTCCCTTTTTTACCTTGTCGCGTTGGCTGAAATCGCCTCCTGCATAGCCTCTGTCTTTCTTTTTGTCCGAAGGATTCGAAACGGGACCCTTGAAGGCATTGCGCGAGTCGTCTTGAAAAAACGTGATAGGCGCGTCTGCCTTGTACCAATCCCAATCAGGATTTGCTTCATAGTCGGGGTCATTCGAAGCTATCCAAGGCTCGCCATAAATGATAACGTCCTTGCCTACCGCCTGACGCACTGCCTTGAGCGTTTGCTGGTCGACCTGTCCTGCCAAATCAATCCTAAAACCATCTATCCCAAATTCATTTATCCAATGCGTACATTGGTCAATCAACCAACGCTGAGTCATAGGGCGATTTTCGGTTTTTACCTCGTTTCCGTACTCGCCTATGTGCTTCAGGTCTTTGGTGCGGTAATAATATTGCATATCAATTCCGTTGAAATGCAACACCAAATTTTGCCCGTCCATGTTCTCGCCTGTATGGTTCGGCACAATGTCAATGATAACCGCCATACCTTTGTCATGAAATGCCTGCACAAGATTGCGAAACTGCTCGCGCTCATCGCCATGATTGGTGCCTTGCCTATAATTGCTTTCCACCGCAAAAGCGTGGGTAGTGCGATAGCCCCATTCATACGATTCGAGGTTTACGCCATGCAATTTCATGTATTCGTCATTTTCAAAAGAAGCCTTCCAATCGTCTGATTTCCAATGCAAAAATTCCTGCACAGGCAAGAGGTGAATGGTATTTACCCCCAAATCCGTAAGGTAATCGAAGCCTACTTTTTCGCCTTGTTTATTTTTCAAACCTGACTTAGTGAAAGCAGGAATTTTCCCACGCTCTCCCGCAGGCAAGGGCAAGGTATTCGTAAAATCCTCGATATGCACCTCGTAAGCTATCACGTCTTGCATAGCAGGTCGACCATTTTTCAAGGCTGTAGCAGGTTTGGTGCGCTCCCAAATACGGCTTTTGCCCCACGAGTCGACACACACCCTCGCGTAAGGGTCGCTGATGTGTACGGGTTTGGTTTCATAAAATAAATTGCCTGTATCTGTAGAGCCATGCACCGTAAAATCATAGTAAACGCCCTTCAAATTTTCATTGAAACTTGCCTCCCAAACGCCCTCTTTGTCCACTTTCATTTCTACAGTTTGGTAGGCAAGGTTGTCATTTGCTCCTTTGAAAAGGTAGAGTTTCACCATTTCAGCGCGAGGCGCGAATAACCGCACTGCGGTTGTCTTGCCATCAGGCGAGATATTCGCGCCCAATTCTTTGGTAGAATACGTATCTCGAAACCAACCATCGAAGGTACAAACGGCTTTCATTTGGCGAGGCAAAAACTCGAGCCAATACACGCGCTTGATGTCTATAGGTTCAGCAGGCGAGATGACAATTTCAGAAGCAGTATTAGGCAAAACTCCCGCGATAGGAATTTCCTTGCCTGCCGCATTGGTAAGGCGGAAAGATTTTGCTTCGAAAGGCACGTTTTCGATGCCATCAATGGTTGCCCAAATAGTGCCACTTCTGCGCAATTCTGCTCGAAGTCTGCGCGGTTTCGCGCCTTTCATAAACACGAGATTGCCTGCATTATGGATAGCTGTAACAGGGGCAGAAAGCCACTCACCTTCATTGATACGAAACTTGTATTCAGCGTGGGGCGGTATTTTGGTATAATTGTCATTTGGCACAGCCACTACCCAAAGTTTGTCTTTGCGTTCTTTGAGGGAATAAGGTGTGTCCATGTTCGTGTCCCAGCCTCTGAACGTGCCTGTTACATCTACTTTTTTGGCTTTTGCACCATAAATGGCAGGCGAGAAGATAAAATACGCTTTGTCATCACGTTGGGCGCACCCTTGCAGGATTTCTGCCTCTGTGAAGGCTTGCGCTATGATTTTGGGGGTTCGTGCCATAAAAATACACGATAAGAGTAGGAAAGATAGGAGTATGCGCATAAAAAAGGGGGTAAAGGGTTCAGGGTTACAAGGTTACAAGTATGCCAAGATAGTTCCCTGTTTACTTGTTACCCTTTACCCTTGCCCCAAAAATACAATCTTTCCTACATTTATTCCTACTTTTCAAGCAAGTTTATCTGCAAACGATTGTGTTATTTCTCCATAAGTTCAGGCGTTTGTACCCACATAGCAAAATAAGG
>JAAFJK010000767.1 GCA_013298105.1 Cytophagales bacterium | reverse complement strand
GGTCAATATCAATGCCTCTTGGGTAGCTGAATCTTCCATTGGTACTTCCTTCTGAACCATTACCTGAATGAGTCGTTACTGCATTGTTAGAAAGGTTCAAGGCACGTATTGAATGATTATCTTTATCGGCTATGTACAAAGTAGTACCTGATGAATTAATGGTAATTCCAAGTGGACTATTAAATCTTGCCGCAGTACCTGTGCCATTTACATACCCCGCAACATTTGTACCTGCTAAAGTCGTAACCACACCCGACGAGGTTATTTTGCGAATAGCGTGGTTGTAACCATCGCTTACATACACATTTCCTGAAGCATCAACCACTAAACCTGCGGGAAAATAAAACCTTGCCGCACTACCTGTAGCATTTTCAAAACCAAAAGTAGAAGCATTACCCGCCAAAAGTGTAGGCGTAGCCATGCCTGTAGTGGGTATGGTATAAACTGCATGACCAATGATAGCATAAATGGTTGTGCCTGCCGCATTGATAGCCAAACCCGATACATTGCCCCCAAGATTATTTAGGTTGGTGGCAAAGTTTGTAACTGTTACGGTTCTCAAATTGTAATTGCTTGCCATAGTGGTTTGTCCTACATACGTTACTACTTTGATAGGACTGCTTACAGCATCTTCAGGCACTTGTAACCACATAGTTTGGTCGCTGAAAGACTGCCCAGCTCCCCCCTTGTATTCCATTTGCACATCTTGCCCTGACGCATTTTTCATGTAAAACTTAGGTTCAGGAGCATTAGGTGCGGTTCTATAAAGGTGCGCACCTCTCAAAAACACAATGCCACGCTGAATATTGGTACTTGCTACTGATACTTCTATGATAGAAGGTGCAGGCGTAGCCACCACTGTAAAGTCTGTAGCTGATTGCACAGTGCTTGTACCAATTTTGACACTTATCTTGCCTGTAGTGGCTTGAAAAGGCACACGAAATTTCAGTTGAGTAGCCGTAACGTCCCAAGCTTTAATCATCGTAGAATTGTTGCCTACACGCACTTCAATTTCAGTGTTTTGGGCAGGGAAGCCTGTTCCTGTAAGCGTAACTTCTGTATTTTGCTCACCAGAGGTAGGCGAGAACGAGGTTATCGTATGTGTTACAACGGAAGGAGGTGTTGTATTATCGGGAGGCGTGGGAGTAACAGGTTCGTCTTTGCCACATTGCCACGTGAGGCAGGCAAGACTGAAAAGGAGCGTGAGGAGATATATTTTGCTTTGCATATTCATTGAGATTAAAAATTGTCTTGCAAAGTTCGCTCACTGCGCCCACAAAAAAAGCCTGCTTGAGTAAAGCAGGCTTGTGGTCGAGAATTGATGGGCAAAAAATGAGAATAAAGAAAGTGCTTACTTATCTATCACTATCACAGGAAAAGTCTTTCCTACAGGGACTGCGCTTGTCTTAAGCCAAAAGTTGTGGGGTTTGAGGGCTTCGAGGGTGGTTTTATTTTCTTTTGCTATTTCAGCGAGCGTTTTTTTCGCACCTTCAGTGTAGGTAGTAAGCGGGACAGTGGGCGAACTCAGCCCAAGTTCATCATCAAAAGCAACCATGTGCGCCAAAAACTTTAAAACGTACCAATGCGTATTGGCGTGAATTTGCATGACTTTCGCGCCCTGTAGTTTTTGATTCTTATAAGTTTTGGCAATCTCATTGTTTGCACCTGTGCGCCCCATATTGTAGGAGAGCATACTATTTACCCAATTATCAAACATGAGTTGGCTTTTTTTCAAGTAATTGACAGCCGCTTTGGTAGAAGCGACTATATTCATGCGTTCATCTATCGATACATTGATTATCAAGCCCTCCTCTTTGGCAGAAGGTTCTTTGAATTGCCAATAGCCTATAGCCTTAGATTTAGAAACAGCGTTGCCTATCAAAGCACTTTCCTGCATCGCGAGTAGCCTGAAATCCAGAGGCAAGCCTGCTTTTTGGAGTTCTTGCTCAATGAGTGGCATATACCCATCGGCACGGTCTAAGATTTTGAAATAATGTGGAGGATATTCGAGGAGTTTGTCGACATATTTTTGAATCATGCCTTGCGCTTGAGGCGTGATATTGAGTTGCATCTCAAGTGCAGTCATTTGGCTGGGTACAGTTTTGGCGTTTAGGGTGCGCTGATGGTAGGCAAGTCCTGTGGGCGTGGGGGCTGGTTTTTCGGCTGGTTTGGGTTTTGTGGTGATGGGTGCAGGCAAGGTATTTTGGATAATGATTTTCTGCCCTATTTTGAGATTATCAGACGTGAGGCTGTTCCAAGCGCGGATATTGGCTATCGTTACGTTGTGTTGTCGGGCTATTTTGGAGAGCGTTTCTCCTGAAGCTACGATATGCGCCTTGCCTGCCTGCGTGTCTTTTGTAGGCATTTCTTTGGGTTTTTGTTTAGTTTTTTCTGGTGCATTGGCAGGCAAGGTTGTACCTATGCGGATTTCGTCCCCCGGTTTGAGGACGTGGTTTGCGCCAAATAGATTCCAAGCCCGTATGTCTGCCACAGAAACCCCATATTGGCGTGCTATTCCAAAGAAAGTATCGCCACTTCGGACAGTATAAGTTTGGTTGAACTCCTCGCTGGAAGTTTCTTCGACTGTTCTGTATTCAAATTCGCCTCCTCTGAGCGTGATGATTTCTACTTCGGCAGAGGGCGATTCAGTAGAAAGTGGTATGAGAACTTCATACGCCTTGCCTGCGGGTATGGGCATATCGGGTTCTATCCATTCATTCAGCGCGTTGAGTGTTTGCGGGTTTATTTGGAGGTCTTCGGCTATTTGTGTCAAGGTCTTATTTTCGGGCGTTTTGTAGCGTGCTAAAGTAGCAGTGGGTTGTGGATTTTTGCCCAAAATATCTTGGAATACTATCCAATGCGCCACAAACGAAAGTACATCTTCGTGCATATTGTCTGACAAATCCAGTCTTTTGTTCAAGATAAGGTTTTGAAGATTTACTTGCTCAAGTTTGGTGGCAAAATAGTTTTGCGCCTTGCCTGCCCCTTCGTGGTAAGATATGAGGGTAAGTAACCAATTTTTGAGTGAGCCTTGATTGGTTTTGAGTTGTTGGGCGACTGCTTTGGCAACCGAGGTGAGGCTGGCAGTTTCGTCGATGCCATTTTCTTTTTCCAAATTCAGTTCATTGGATAGTTTTTCGGGGATTTGCCAAAAAACCTTGTCTTGTGGGTTCGTATGGTCAAAAAAAGCCAAGTATTTGAACGCTTCGGGTATGCCCTGCTCCTCCAATATCTCTGCGACTACAGGCAAATACATATCGGCATCTGCGAGCTTTTGGGCAAATCCGTCAGAGTCTTTGATTTCTAATACTTTGAGCTTTACCAAAGGGCGGATAGGGGCAGGCAAGGCAATTTTTACATCACCCAGCACTAATTCTGTGGGAACGACTTGCGCCCTTGCCTGCCCTCCGTAGGCAAGGGAGGCGAGCAAAAACGCAAAAACTCTATAAAACATACATACAGGGGGTTAAATGTTATCGATTTTATGCGCTAAAAATAGTGCTTTTTTTTTGTTTTTTATTTTTTTTACAAAGAAAACTTACAAATTTGATAGGTTTTACAAAACATACACTAATTTTAGGCGTTTATTTATAAGACTTCTTGCAAAAGAAGTCTTCAAAAATACTTTATCCGAACACGTATGAGTTATTTGCAAGACATCCGCAATTTCGCCAAAGTCCAGACACCTGTCATAGAGCATAACAGCGATATCCATCAAGAAGTCATACTCAAGATATTGAATGACCTTGAGTCCAAAATGGACAGCTTCGGGGAAAGCCTCAAAATCACGCGCAAAGCCTTCAATATCATCACAGAAGGACTACAAAATATCGTGCGCTATGGCGATAAAGTGCCTGATAAATCTACAGCCCCCATCTTTATATACGACCGCCAAGCGGATAAGTATTCGCTTATCTTTGGAAACCTCTTGAGCGTACAAAAAGCACCCAAACTTACCGCCAGACTCGAAGAACTCAATGCGCAGGATAGTTATGGACTGCAAGAAATGTACAAACAAGTCATCAAAAATAACAAAAACCGCACTGCTGAAGACGAAAAAGACCGCAACAGCGCAGGACTTGGATTCTTGGAAATGGCACGCAAGTCTGAAAACAAATTCCTATACAAATTCTTTCCCTATAGTCCTGAATACCAGTATTTTGCAGTTATCATCACCATCAACACTCACAAGAGCGAATAAAAAGTGAAACATCTCTTAGGCATCAAAGAACTTTCAGCAGACCAAATCAATATGATATTGGACACTGCCACGAACTTCAAAGAGGTCATCAACCGACCTATCAAAAAAGTACCTTCCCTACGTGATGTTACTATAGCGAATATTTTTTTTGAGAACTCTACCCGCACGCGCCTCTCGTTTGAGTTAGCCGAAAAGCGACTTTCAGCCGATACTGTGAACTTTGCGGCTTCGAATAGCTCTGTAAAAAAAGGTGAAACGCTACTCGATACTGTCGAGAATATACTGGCTATGAAAGTGGACATGGTCGTCATTCGCCATGCGAGTGTGGGCGTTCCGCATTTTCTTGCCAAGCGCGTAAAAGCAAATATCATCAATGCAGGAGATGGTACACACGAACACCCCACGCAGGCATTGCTTGATGGTTTTTCGGTACGCGAACGGCTGGGCGAGATAGCAGGCAAGCGCGTGGCTATCATAGGCGATATTTTACACTCAAGGGTAGGAATGTCTGATATTTTCCTATTCCAAAAACTGGGCGCGGAAGTGATGGTCTGTGGTCCAAGTACCCTTATCCCCAAGCACATAGAGGCACTTGGCGTGAAGGTATCACACAACGTCCGCGAAGCCCTCGAATGGTGTGATGTGGCGAATGTACTTAGGATTCAGCTCGAGCGGCAACAAATCAAATATTTTCCTTCTTTGCGTGAATACGCGCTTTATTTTGGTATCAATAAAGCCCTTTTGGATAGCCTTTCCAAACCCATCATCCTCATGCACCCTGGACCTATCAATCGAGGCATAGAACTCTCAAGTGATGCGGCAGACAGCGAACACTCCATCATCTTAGACCAAGTAGAAAATGGTGTAGCGGTGCGTATGGCGGTGCTTTATCATTTGGCAGAAAATAGATAGCTTCTCAAACTCTTAGGAACGAGTAAAAAATAAAGTGATAAAGATTTTGTGCGATATTTTGGGCTTAGACGAGGCGCAATAGAAGCGCAAAGCGGTGTTTTGTAATGATTATTGCAACAAAGTATAAGCACAAAAGATTAACAAAATTAGCAAGTTATTTTTTACTCGTTCCTTACTATGTTTTCAAAACAATCTATCTATGATGCC
>JAAFJK010000165.1 GCA_013298105.1 Cytophagales bacterium | reverse complement strand
AGACACCACCTCTACAATCCTAAAAGACACTACCTTGCCTGCCAAACGCGTAGAATCTATAGAAATTCCTTGCCTACCCCAGCACCTACTGCAGTGCCTCCTTGCCTACCAAGACACTGATTCGCTCCGCATGGTAGGCAAGCACCCACAAGCAGACAAAGCCCGACTGGAGCGAATCAAAGCCCAGTCCACACTGATTTCTCGCCTTGAGAAATTAAAAAACACGCCCTTGCCTGCCCAAGACTATGCGGGATATATCCAAGAAATACTGACCATACAAGCCGAAATAAAAAAACAGTATTTTGGGGAAGGTACACGCGGAAATAACCCAAATACTACACCCATCACAGTCCAAATCCCTGAAGAAGCAACGGCTAAAAAACAAATAATTGAAAAATATTGTCAAGAAATAACTACGAATACCCTCGAACTCCAAGCCCAAAAACAACGGACATGGCACGCACTTGTAAACAAAACTTTTAATTGATATATGCCTAAAATATTACTTGTTTTTTGTCTGTTTTTTGGCTTCTTATTGCCCCACGCAGGCAAGACACAAACCTCTCGAAAATGCGCAGTAGAAATGGTACGCTTTGGACCCAAAGACACCACCAAGTACAACGCCATCATCATCAAATCGGACACGCAAGACCCAGAACTTGTAACATTGCCTGATGGCAACAAAATCGAAAATGAGTATTACACGCATTACTATCGCCACGTGCGCAAAGATACAAATGCTATAGACACGAAAAGCTATAAGCATTTTTGGAAACCCATAGCAGATAAAATACAAGGCTATGATACAGTGTACTTTTCGGCTGATGGCATCTATAACTTGCTGAATATCTATACTTTGTATGATACAGAAAAGAAAGCATATTTGATAGACAAGCCACAAGTCATCTTGTCTGTAGGCAATCTCAAGGACATCAAAACCAAAGAACAGCGCAATAAAAAGCTGTCTTTTGAGGATAGTTATGTGGCTTTGGTGGGTGATCCTTTGTATGATGGCAATTCCTTGCCTGCCATAGCGACTTCTACTGAAAGTGCGAGCCAAAGTCGTGCGTTTGATTTGACATCTTTTCTGAAAAATGGCAAGGTGCAACGCCTAAAATATTCAAAAATAGAGATAGAAACATTGGAAAAACTTTTCAAAAATAAAGGTACTAAAACGGCTATTTTTATAGAAAAAACAGCTACCGAACAAGCCATAAAAAACCTGAAAAGTCCCGCTATTTTGCACATCAGTACACATGGTTTTTTTACATCTGACACCTCCAAATTTGTAAAAGATGACCTGTATATCAAAAAAATCTACCAAGAAAACCCGTTCATGCGTTGTGGACTTTTGTTAGCAAATTGTGAGTCAGCTATCAAAAGTTCCGCCTTTCGAGATAGTTTGCTACAAGTAGGTTTGGAAGATGGCATTTTGACTGCCCAAGAGATTGTAACGCTTGATTTGGAAGGGACAAAATTGGTAACGCTTTCGGCTTGCGAAACAGGCAAGGGCGAGCGTATGGTAGGCGAGGGCGTTTACAATTTTCAACGCGCCTTTCAAGAAGCGGGGGCAGAAAGGGTAATTATGTCGCTTTGGCAGGTGCCTGACTTGCAGGCAAGTTTGTTTATGAGAGAGTATTTATACCCCAAACTTTTAAAGGAAAGCAAAATAAATATGAAATCTGCCCAAAAGAATGTAAAACAAGAGTTTCCCCACCCTTTTTACTGGGGTGGTTTTGTGATGATAGGAGAATAAAATAACCCTGTAAGATATCATCTTGCAGGGCTATTTTTTATTCTTGCAGTCGTTTTTGAATGTCCTGCCAAGTGGTGGATTGAGTAGAAATTTTTATTTTTTTTGTTAAGTATTTTCCTGAATTTTCTATAGTGTCCTGAATATTTTTCAAGTTTATTTTCTCTCGTTCAAGTAACTCATTTCGTCCTTTTTGCGCATATATTTGATTAAGTCTATTTAAAAATTTTTGGTTATCATAAAAGCTATTTATTTTTATATTCTGGTCTTTTTCATCAATTTTTACTTGTTTCATAAGTTGAGAAAAAGTCAAGATAATACGTTTTTTTTCTAAACAACTATTCAACCAATCTCCTAATATTTCAGGCTCTATAGTGTAATAATAACGCGCAAATGTATAAAAATTATTAAATATTGTATTTGTATAGTTTATATATTCTTCTTTTTCTTTATCAGACATTATCAAAAAAACTCTTTTAGTTTGTTTGATTTTGGAATATATAGCTTCTTTATAAAAAACGTAAGCTTCTTTATAATTATTTAAGTAGTATTTACAACTCCCTAATTTTAAAGTACTTAGTATGTATTTACTAGAACTATCACTAAACATTTGTTTGTATATTTGACGTGTAATAGTTAGTAGTGAGTCTGCTTTTTTATATTTTTTAGTGTCTGCTAAAAATGATAAAATATTAGCTATATTATCTTTACTATTTTTTATTTTAGCATCTATTTTTAGTGCTTTTAATAAAAAACTTTCAGATTCTAATAAATTACGCTTTAATCTTTTTATAAGCCCTGCATATACCATACATTTTTGTAAAATGTCATCTTCATTTGTGTAGTTATTTACAACTATTTTTATCAGGGAATCTGCTTTTTCAATTTGATTAATGTTTTTATATAAATGTGATGCATCGAGCAAAATATTATTATATATTTTGTGTTTCTTATAATCTTTTATATCTTGTCCTAATGAAATAGCTTGCTTATAAGTGATTTCGGCTTTTTTGAATAAACCCAAAGAAGCCTGATTCATGGCTATTTGTCCTATTATACGGACTTGATTTATATCATTTCCTGCTATCCTAAAATTTACTTCTTTGATTATTTCACACAAAGCATCAGCTTTTTCATAATCTTCCAATAAATTACACAGGTTTGCAAATCTGTTTGCAGTTATGGCATAATTACTTTCTTTTCCTTCTATCTTTAAAATACCTTGTAGTCCAATTTCATATAACTCTTTTGCTTCTTTGTACTGTCCATAATTATGATAAAAGAAAGCCATTTGAGAAGTAGTTAAATAATATTGTAGAATATTTTTATCAAGACGATTAAGAACGTCTTTATAAAGTCCTTCTATTTTATTGTAAAAAGACTCATCATAATCCATTTTCTTAGCTTTTTTTTCTTCAATAGTAATGATAGGGATTAAAAAGCGCACTTGATTTGGATGTGTTCCATTTAATTTTTTCGTACAAATGTTATGCAAAATAGTAAATATTGAATCCGCTTTAGCCAAACTATCTTGATTTATTTTTAGGGAACCCCAATTATACAAAAAGTCAGCATAAATAGCATATTTCAAACTATCTGGTTTTTTTTCTAAAAGTGGTGTAAAAATATTAATAGATTTAGTATAATAGTTATTTGCTTTTGAATATTCTTTTAGGTTATAGC
>JAAFJK010000205.1 GCA_013298105.1 Cytophagales bacterium | reverse complement strand
GTGTTTCTTCGGGGCGTTCGTACATACCCATGTGTCCCGTTTCTGCCCAAATATGCACAAGCGTATCAGCCGCCAATGTGAGCTGTGGGATATAAGTTTCGAAAGGCACTGCGCTGTCTTCCCGCCCTATTGCCAAAAGCACAGGGTATTTAGCGTCACGCAATACCTGCGTGCGGTCGGGGCGGTCGCGCATAGCTTTGGTAACTTCTACCACAGTTTTCAGGGGTGTTTGAGAAGCTATCGACTGCACTGAGTAGATAGATGCCTGAAGCTCGTCATGTCGTTTGGAGTAAAAAAGTGGCTCCACAAAATTGTCAATAAAAGGTTGCACGCCATTTTTTTCCACAAATTCTATCACATTTTGGCGTATTCTTTTTTTGTCCTCGCTGTCAGGCAACGCTGAAGAATGAAACAATCCCAATCCCAGCACTTGAGCAGGATATTTTTCTGCAAAAGCCAAACTTACATAGCCACCGAGTGAGTGTCCAATCCAAACTGCTTGGTCTATCCCCAGATGCCAAAGCAATTCTTTGATTTGGGAAGCAAGGGTATCTGTAGTAGTAGGGTGAGGCAACAAATCGGCACTTTCTCCAAAGCCACCCAAATCTACTGCTATGACTTTGTACCTACTCGTGAGGGCAGGCAAGATATTCAGCCAGATTTGATTGGATTCACAAAACCCATGCACAAGCACTAAGGGTTTGCCCTCGCCTGCTATGTAGTGCGCAAGATATTGGGTACTTTTTTGTTTGGAGGAGGAGAAGTAGCGCATACGGGAATGTTTAGGGGGACGTATTTTATAGTTTTTAGGCAAAAAACGCGCCAATTTAGGTGTTTTTTTTGATGGTATTGCCTCACTTTTGTTTATTTGGTACAATCAATGTATCTTCAAATTGATTGCCACAAATAATATTGCTACAAGCTATGAGCGACTTGGTATGAAGGTCTAAAACGGCTTCGTAGTAGTCTTTTCTATACCCACCAAACAGTGCCAATACCACAGGCAAAGGCTTTCCCAAAAGCGCAGAAACTTCGTTTACCCAAGTAGCAAATAGCTCGGCACAGCGAACCCAATGCGCTGTATCACATTGATTGCCAAGGTCATCTTCTTTGTGGCTATCTGCGCCATGTGCAAACACTACATAATGCACTTTATCCTGCAAAACCAAGTCTTTTACGTAGGCAAGTCCTTCTTGAAACTCGGCTATATAGGCTTCATTATCTCCATCAGGATTGATATTGCACCCTTCTGGTATGGCTTCCTCTACCAAAGGATTGAATTTTCGGGTGTCTTCTATGCTATTCCCATAATGTCCATCAAGGTCAAAATAAGCGCACACTTTGCCCAGTTCTTGGTAAATTTTTATGGCAGAAATGACCTGCCCCGAAAACGTACAAAAGCCCATGCCTCTCTCTGGTTGGGCGTGATGCATACCCGATACAGGCGCGAAACAGACTGTTTCAGGATTGAGTAGTGCGTATTTTTTGGCTTGATAGAGTGCGCCTGTAGTGTAGGGCAGGCTGTTTACCAAGTTTTGCGACCAAGGCAACATATTCGAGGCGTAATTGCCTTTTTTGCTATAGACGTTTTCTATATATTCTTTGGTATGGGCTATCAAAAAGTCTTTCTTGGATATAGGTTCAAATTTTTCCTCTATGTCCAGCATTTTTATATAGCCATTCTTCTTGAGCCTTTTTATGAGTAGAAAAGGTTTAAGAGGCGATTTGGAGGCAGATGTTTCTGCTATGTTGTCAAAACAAACTTGTTTGTCTGTATAAAAAGTTTTGATTTTTGGATTTCTCATCAAATATTTTGTTTGATTTTTGCAAACCTTGCCTACCACGTGCAGGCAGGCAAGGTTTGAGTTTATCTTTTCACGATTTTGAACGCCATATTGCGCCCATGTCCTTGCATGATAGCAAGGTTTATCCAACTCAGCGCAAAGTGTTCGAGTAGTTGTGCTTTGTCATCTCCCCCAAAGTCCCAACAAGTCGCAAAACCTGCATCAAGCGCTAATTTGGTGGCAACTTCCTTGCCTGCCTTCGAGCTACCTGCACAAAACATATCTATTCCTTCTCCATGATAGATAGGATTTGCCATGTTTTCAAAACCTGTAGTATTGAAACACTTTACTATTTCGCTCTCAGGTAAGAAATGCTTAAGTGCCTCAAACGAATTGTTAAAACCTTCTGGTTTGGTGCGCACTGCATTCATGGCATCAATGATAATCTTGCCTGAAACGAAAGGCGCGATTTGCTCAGCTATGCTTTGACTTGCCTGCGGAACTGCCGCAATCAGTATCACATCTGCCTTGCCTGCACTTTCGGCAATAGTATGCAAAGATGTTTGAGCATTTTGCAAAAGGTGTTTGTCCTCAAATTTAGAGGTGTCGCGTGTGCCAAGCAAGATTTCGTGTCCTGCTTTTGCCCATTGGGTAGCGAGTGCGCCTCCCACGTTTCCTGTTCCGATAATGGCTATTTTCATGTTGGGGTTTGGTTTTTGGGGCTTGGTTGTTGGTTGATGGTTGTTAGAATAGGTATCCGTTTTTGGCTTCTGGTGGGGCAGGCAAGTCAGTTTCGTCTAAAAGTTCGCGTAAATCGCGCTCAATATCTCTGCAAATCGCACTCATAGGCACGTCTTGGATACGGTTTTCGAATGGGTCTTCGTTTACTACGCCTATTTTTTCTGTTACCACGAATACAAATGTTACCAACAAAGCAAAGGGAATGAAGCCATAACTTGCCTGACTTTTGGCAAAAATTTCTATCATAGAAAACGGGAACAAATATACAAAAATGCGTACAAACAGCCACGTAAAATAGTCATATTGGCGCGGAAGTGGGGTGTTTTTGATGCCTTCTTGACAATTTGCCAACTGCGTATTGAGTTGCAACAAACAACCTTCTAACTGAAAGCTGTCAAAGCCTTGTAATGTGCCATTAGCCATTGCTTTGTAGATTTCTGTGCCTTGCATTTTGAGCAAATAACTTGCTTTGTTGCCTTTTTGCATCAGCAACGCATATTCTTCCGCGCTTAGGTAAGGCTTGATTTGCTCGAAAGCATCTTGCCTACGGAGTTGCAAACGCAAGACATTTACAAACGCTAATTGTCTGTAAATCATAGCTTTGATAA
>JAAFJK010000578.1 GCA_013298105.1 Cytophagales bacterium | reverse complement strand
GCAAAAATTGCGTGTGATTGTGTGCGATAAGGTGCGGAGCTATTTAATAAGCGTAATTTGCTGATTTTCAAAGTTTATAGACAAATCTTTGAATTGATTGAGAAAATCTAAACCCAGATAGCCCACGTATTCATTGACTTCGACATCAATATCCTCGACAGTGTGTTCAAAGATACTCAAGTAAGAAGCCTTTTGTTGTTTAGCTTTTATTTTGTCGCTTGCAGTGAAGACTTGAGTAGAAGTAGCCCCTTTTAGCAAACCCAATTCTCGTGCTGTTTCGGTAGTAAACATGGTATGCGTACAACCTGTATCTAACGCAAGATAAATACGGCTTTCAAGATTAACAACTATAGGCAAAATGATAAGCCCTGAAGTAGAAAGTGTACATGGGATAGGCTCAGTCATTTTCGCGCTGTTTTAGTTTCGCACTTCCTGCCCTAATTTGCTTTTCTTGCGCTTGTACAGTACCTGTAAAGTTGGTATAATAAGCGGAATAGGCTTTTTGGGCTTTGTATTTCTCTATTTCTGTTTCAGAATAAGGCGTAAACTCTGCCCTGTCTTCTTTGAAATACAATACCAAACCTTTGCTTTGTTTCCAATCGCGTTTTTGGGCTTCTTCTTCAGGATAGCCCACCATTACCCAAACGTTCGGGTATTGTTGGCATATTTCGTTCCAAGTGAGGAGAGAGTCAGAGGTCATAAAATTAAGATTTAAGAGCAAATATAATACATTCATAACAAATTGCGAAATTAGTAAACCTCAATTAGACACCTACCAAATGCACTTCAGGCATAATGCTTTCGTAGAGTGTCCGCAATTCTTCTAAGAGTGAATAAGGCGCGTTGAGCATTAAGCCGTAGCCTATCATAATTTCAGCCTCTCTGTATTGGTGGGCTTTTTTGGCTAAATTGGCAGCACTTTTGAATAAAATGGCTTTGCTAAAGTCCTTGCCTACCGTTTCGTGAAAAAACTCAACCGCTACCTTTTTCTCTATCTCGTATGCTTTTTTATACAATCCTGTAGCTTCACTTTCCTTGCCTGCCTCAAGTGCAAGAAAAGCCAAATGTGCTATGCGCATAGCTTCTTGATGTTGTGCTTGATTGGTCATAGTTTTTCTACTAAATGAATATGATAAAAACTTTCAGGTTTATTGAAATCAGTAACAATCACATAAGCATCTGTGAAAGTGTCGTCTGATTGCTTGCTTTGAATGATTTTTTGCTTTAGGCGCGTTTGTAATTTATTTTTTTCTGTGGCTGACAAAATAGCTGAAACCTCCAAACGTGCAAAACTTTCAAAGTCAAAGCTATCAGTTGCTTTTCTAAGCCAAAAATCTACCCCAGCACCACTTGATTCTGTTCTTTCAAAGTCTTGATAGTCAGTTAATTGCAGTATTAGTAAAATAGCTACAGCCATTCCAGCATAATTTGCCAAGTCCTTTCTATCTTTATACGATTGAAAATCTTTTTGGGTTAATTGCTCCTCCCATACAACTTCAAAAATCTCTATAAGTGTTTGATTATGGTCATAAACTTCTAATAAAACACCTTTTTGATGTCCTTGCAACAGAAAGCATACTACAGCAGTAGTGGCAAGATAAGCTCCAAAATCTGCATCTATGCCCGAAATTCCTTGTCTTAGCGTTTCTAAATTTAACGTTTTGTAGTTTTGTATCATAATTTATAGTTTGGCAAAAATACCATTTTCATTTAAAAAAGCAAAAGCGCAGGGCAGTTATTTTCGTTTGGGCAGGCAAGGCTATGGAATTTTGTGCAACGAGATAAAATTGCGTGTGATTGTGTGCAATAATTAGCAAATCTTGTTTATTTTTGCAAAAAAAAGTATGCACATTGTTTGGTTCAAAAAAGATTTGCGCTTGCGCGACCACGCGCCACTCTGCGAAGCACTCGCAGGAGAGGAGCAGGTGATGCTTGTCTATATTTTTGAGCCTTCTGTGCAGGCTTATCCCGATTATAGCTGGCGGCACGCGCAGTTTCAGTATTTTTCTATCCAAGAAATGAACAAAGAGCTGGAGAAACATGGCGCGAAAGTGCATATTTTTTATGGCGAGGCGCAAGACGTTTTTACATATCTTTGTGAGGCATTTGAGGTAAAGGGCGTTTTTTCGCACCAAGAAACGGGCAACAAACTTACCTACGACCGCGATAAACTGATGGCTTCTTTCTTTAAACAAAAAGACATATCTTGGCACGAATACCAAACCAATGGCGTACAGCGTGGCAGGCAAGACCGCAAAGGCTGGAGCGAAGCGTGGCAGGATTATATGCAAATGCCTTTGCAAAACCCCGACTTGAGCAAGTTGCAGGTGCTTGATTTTGAAGTGCCTGTAGATTTTTGGGCAACCTATACGCACCAAAAAAAGTTCAAGGAATATCCTTCCAAATACCAGCCCGCAGGCGAGGCAAAAGCGTGGCAATACCTGAAGTCTTTTTTTAGTAAGCGTGCGCAGGGCTATATGAAGCATATTTCTGAACCCGAAGCCTCGCGCCAACATTGTAGCAGGCTTTCGCCCTATCTGGCGTGGGGCAATCTTAGCTCGCGCCAAGTGTATCAATACTACCGCTCCAAAGTTGAAAAAAGTCCCTACAAGCGTAATTTAGAGGCTTTTATGGCGCGGTTGTGCTGGCGTTGCCACTTCGTCCAAAAGTTTGAGATGGAAGACCGCTATGAGTTTGAACACCTCAATCGCGGCTATGCCACGCTCGAACAGCCCCTGCACCTTGCCTACCTCGAGGCGTGGCGGGCAGGCAAGACAGGCTACCCTATCGTCGATGCGTGTATGCGGTGTGTGATAGCGACAGGTTATCTGAACTTCCGTATGCGGGCTATGCTGGTGTCGTTTCTTACCCAAATCCTTTGGCAACCTTGGCAGAGCGGAGTGCATCATTTGGCAAAATATTTCTTGGATTATGAAGTGGGGATTCATTATTGCCAATTTCAGATGCAGGCGGGGGTACTCGGCACGAATATTATTCGTACCTACAACCCTGTAAAGCAGTCGCAAGAACAAGATGCGCAGGGTGTATTCATACGTCAATGGCTTCCTGAACTCTCGTCCTTGCCTACCGCACTCCTGCACGAGCCTTGGAAAATGACTGTGATGGAGCAAGAAATGTATCATTGCAAACTTGGTACAAATTATCCTGCACCGATAGTAGAATATAAATCGGCTATGAAAAAAGCGGCTGAAATTCTTTGGGCTTACCGCAAACTGCCTGAAGTATTGGAGGAAAATAAGCGCATCTTATATAAGCACGTCCAGTTCAGCATCAAAGATGAACAGGAAGCAAATTAAAAACAAAAAAAAGCGAAGCATAGCTTCGCTTTAGAAAACAAAAAAAAGCGAAGCAGGGCTTCGCTTTTTTTTCAAGTGTTTAGGAGTTAAACAAGTTATTAGTCATGTATGCCCCTTACCCTTGCCTGCCTACTGTATGTATGGCAGGTAAGGAGGGACTGATTGATTTTAGTAATCTGTATTTTGGGGGTCAAAATTTGCCCAACCTGATGTCCAATCTGTAGTGCCATCAAATGCACCGATGTAGTTTGCTTGAGTAAAGCCTGTTACAGTAGGTAATGTAACCGCATTTGTGCTTACCAATAGAGGTGAGCCAGCTTGAGGGCGGAAGTTTGGCGCAGTAAGGTTGAAGGTATTGGCATTCAAAAGCATATTCGCTAATGTAGTAGCTCTGCCATTTTTGTTGGTGGCATTGTCAAACCATGTTTCCACTTCTGCCAATGTGAAAGCGGGGGCAGAAGAAGGAGGCGTAGTAGTAGATTGTGCAGTTGTGTTAGCTACTTCTATAGATTTGGTATTATTTACCAAATGTATCCCTTGCAATTTCAGTGTATTATTTACACCATTTTGGTAAGTGTAAGCACCATCTACAAGCAAGCCGTTTTTGTTTCCTACAAACACTGAATTGTAGCAAGAAAGTGAAGTGTTGCGACGCAAGTGCATAGAGCTACCATACAAATTTCCAACAGGCAAATTTGCATTATCTAAAAATACACTTACGTTCGCAAAATTAGGCATAGTTTTAGGATTACCATCTGTTGCTGTGATTGTACCAGGGTTATAGTTGTCAGACTCAAAACCATTGCTGGTAGAAGCATCAGACCTATTGGGGTCGCGCAATGAAACTGCAAATTGTACGTTGCCAGAATAACCAAAATCAGTATCAAAATCATCATCTGTGCCACGATGTGCGATAAGATATTTAGCATTTACATTGCCACCAAACCACTCAAAAGAATCATCACCACAATGTGAAACTTGAACGTACTCAATAGTTGTACCTTTGCCTACTGCATACATAGTAAGTCCATTGATTTCAGAGTCAGAAGTAGTAGTTAGTTGTACACCTGCAAATTCTATACGTACATATTTTAAAGTACCAGAATTATCAGCATCTACTACGCCCCCATGGTTAGAACCACCATAAAGACCTGCAAGTCCACCTTCAGGGCGCAATGTTGCGCTGGGGCGATTAGCCGCGCCTTTGCCCATCAATACTACACCTCCCCAGTCGCCATGCGCACGTGAGCCTTTGACTTGGGCTGATGTAAAAACGATAGGGCGTGAAGACGTACCCTCAGCCATGATTTTTGCACCCGGCTCGATGATAAGTGTACCTGCACTTGCTTTCTCGCCAAAGATAACCGTACCAGGCTCGATGGTCAGCGTAAAACCATTTTTGACATACACTTTGTCTTTCAAAATGTATTTTTTGGTGGCAACAAGTGTTCTGTTCGAGGATATATTACCTTCTAAAATGACACGACCTTGTGCATCTGTACGTTCGGCAGTAGCAACCTCCTTGATTACTTCTACAATTTTCTCTTTAGTACACGCGGCAAGAGTAAGGCTTAGTAGGCAAGCCAGTGAGAGGAAACGAATTGATTTCATGAGGATTATATAAAAAATTTAAGTGGTTTGCAAAATAAAAATATTAAAATTTGTAGCCAAGTGAGAGTGTAAAATACTGCCCACGCCTGTTTTCAAAGAGGGTAGCTTTTCGCTCGTCTTTGTCTAACTTTCCTTTGCCATTGTCTTTAAAGTCTTCGACCACTCTAAAAGCTGGGTTGAGTAATTCTTGTGCGCCAAAGCGCACTTCAAATCCATTTCCAAAACCTTTTGTAACAGTCAAGTCCAAAGAATGTCTGGGCATTTCGTATTGCGAAGGTGAATCTGTGATGTTACCGATAGCAAAAAGCCTACGCCCAAAAACATTGTAAAGTAGGTTTATCTGCCATTTTGTTTCTTCGTTATTGTAGAAAATTCCTCCATTAATAAGGTAGGGTGATTGTCCAAACATGATTCGGTTTTTGGGAAGTGTTCCTTCAGTACTTGCTGTAGAACCATCAAAAAACGTGATTCTGTCTTGATTTTTAATATTTGAAATAAGATACGAAGCATTCAATACCAAGGTAATATCTTTGAAAAAGCCTGTTGCATTAGCAAAACCCTTTCTGATTTCAGTTTCTACACCATACGTTTGGGCATTCTTAGCCTGTAAGAAGCTGTAAGTATAAGGTCCGTTGGTGCTGATGATTTGATTTTCTATTGGATTTTTGAAATATTTATAAAATACGCCAAAAGTTATGGTTTCAGAAGGTGTAGGATAGTATTCAAAACGTAAATCTACATTTTGGATACGCGCTATACCCAAGTACGGATTGCCAATTTGAATCGCATCTAAGTTAGGCTCATAATAAGCAAAAGGCGCAAGTTCTCTAAATTCAGGGCGATTGATGCTTGATGAGTATGCCAAACGAAGAAGTGATTTGTCATCAAGATTGTAGGTAAGATTTATAGATGGTAGGAAAGTTGCAATGGCTTTTCCTCCCTTTTTGCTCACAAAGCCAAGATTTGTCCCACCACTTGAAGTAGAATCCAACAGTATTTGCTGGTCGTTGTATTCCAATCTCGCGCCCAAAGCAATACTGAACTTATCTGTCAAAGGATAATAAATACTTAGGTAAGGAGCTAACATGAAATTGGTGGCTTTGTAGGCATCTGTTTTTGTATTGGTACTTTCTACAAAAGCAAAATTTGTTGTACCATTTATGTTTTCAGGCGCGAACAGTTGCTCAGGGTGTTGTGATAAATCTATAGCATTGTCAAAATTTGGAGGTCTTGTATAACCCAATGTACGTGAGCCAAAGGTTCTACTTTTATTCTCTGCATAAATTCCTGCACGAAGTTTAGCAGGATTTTCCTCTTCTTTTTTGTCATTCAGAGCCAATTCATAATTCACACTGCCTGTAAATACATATTCATTCAGTCTTGAGAAAAAGCGAGAATTTTCTCTTGAATTGGGTGCTATAGGGGTTGTAATTGTGAATTTAGATTCGGCTGTATTGTTTCTTGTTTGAAAATAACGCTTAAAGTCAGGCTCTTGTCTATGCGTATAACTAAAACCTCCCAACCATTTCAAAACAGAACGCTCGCCTCCTAAATTATGTTTGCCACTCAACTGAGAGCTGTAAATACTTCGCTGTTCAAAACGTAAGGAAGTGAACCTATTGATTTGATTAGCTCCTCCTTGTTTAAAATCAGCACCTTCACGTTGCAGCGTTTCTTTCATACCTATTTGGTTGAAGAAATTACGAAACTCTATTTTATTGTAACGATTCAAAGTTACTGACCAATTTGATATGGCACTAAAGCGTACATTATTTGTACCCACATTATCCAAGTAACTTGCATCAAGGTCTTTAGAATCTGCAATCAAATCTCCGTATCGTATATATTTTGCATTTTTTATTTGTTGCTGTGTGTTACTGTAGGCAAGGGCTGTTAGATTGCCTATTTCAGCACCTCCAACCCTAAATCTGCGTCCCATAGTATAATTCAAGCGCAAATCAGGTGCAATATTTTCTTGTTGTATTTTCCAATTATTATTACCCATTTTTCTACCCCATTCAGAGGTAGCTGGATATCCTCGCTCACTTTCTAAATTTCTAAAATCTCTGACATTGGGCAACCCCGCAGGCAAGGAACGTGAACCATTTTGAAAGCCTAAAAAATCTGTGGGGCTACCTTTGTGGGTAAGTCCATCTTGAAAGGTTGTACCTACTCTGAAGCCTGTACCTATATTTATACTTGTAAAATTTTCGGTAGGCGCAAGTTTTGTATAAACCTTTACTACACCACCTGCAAACTCGCCAGGAAGCTCGCCTGCTCCTGACTTATATATCAAAATGCGGTCTATAGCACTACTCGGAAGCATATCAAACGAAAAAGCGCGAATATCTACTTCAGAGCTTGGCGCGATAGCATCATTCAGCATCACTGTATTATAGCGTTGGCTTAGTCCACGTATCATAATGAAGCGGTCATCAAGAATAGAAACACCCGCAATACGCTTTACCACTTGTGCCGCATCACGGTCTTGAGTTTTGCTGATTTGTGCGCCTGAGATACCTACAGCTACCTGCTCGGCTTGTTTGATTTCAGAGATTACAGAGATTTCGCTCATAGTTTCGCGTTGTGTTACAAGCACCACCCCCTCGAGTTGCTCTGAATCTGCCTTCATATTCACATTCAAGATACTTACCTTGCCTGCGAAAACCTCTACATTTACAAATTTTTGGGTAGGATAGCCTACCATAGTGCAGAGGATATTGTACTTGCCTGCCGTTATCCCTGAGAGTTCATAGTTTCCGTCTATGTCTGCAGACGCGCCAATGGTTGTATTTTCTATTTGTATAGTTGCGCCTACCAGTGTTTCGTTGGCAGTACTGTCTATGACTTGCCCTTTGAGCGAACCCGTACTTTGGGCAAATAGATTTTGAAATGTAATAAGTGCAAAAAACACACTTATTGTAAATTGGTAAATATTTTTTTGCATATAGATTTGCCCTAAAATTTCGTGTGCAAAATTAGCGGGACATTTTCAAAAGACTTGCCTGCTGACTGTTATCCTTTTTTTATGTTTTGTTTTTTTTAGTAATATTTAAATAACATAAAAAATAATCCACGCTAAAACATTGATTATTAGCTTTTTTATACTTTTTAATTCATAATTTACAAAATATTCTATCCTATTTTTGCGTTATTGGTTATAAGTGTTTATATTTGCGGACTTTTTCAAACGACCTATTATATCATGTATCCTATGCACTAAAACTTTACGCTTCATTTTAAAAAGCATTTTATTCAATAGGTTATTTATGTTTAATTTCCAATCCTCTCTCTCTCACAAAAGCCTGCTTTTGTCGCTTCTCTGTTTTGGGAGCGTTTATCAAACTCTGATAGCACAAAACAGCAGTGTCTTGTCCTTGCAAGATACTACCAAAAGACCTATCATTACGGCTGTACCTTTCTTGAATATTGCCCTCGATTCGCGTGCTACAGGTATGGGCGATGTAGGTGTGGCAACTTCTCCTGATGCGAACGCTGTATTTTGGAACGCCGCAAAGCTCGCCTTTGCAGAAGAAAAAGTAAGTGCAAGCCTTACATATAATCCTTGGTTACGTGGACTTGTAGGCGATATGTTCCTCACAAGTCTGAGCGGATATATAAAACGAAAAGACCGCGAAGCGTTTGGCGCAGAGATACGTTATTTTAATTTGGGCAGTGTGGACTTCAGAGATAAGGACGGGGTTAAAATTCTTGACTTTACGCCGCGTGAGTATGCTATAGCGTTGAGCTATGCCCGCAAACTCTCACCCAGATTCAGTATGGCTGTAACAGGTAGATTCATCAATTCAAATCTTACAGGAGATGTATATCAAAGTGGTACAGGACAAGATGCCAAACCGGGTAGAAGTGGCTCGGCTGACGTGGGATTCTTTTATACTATTCCTGAATTGAAATTAGGCAAAAATACTGGCAGTCTGAACATTGGCGCAAATATTTCTAATATCGGAGGTAAGATTTCTTATATCAATAGTGGTACGGCTGATTTTTTACCTGGCAATATGCGTCTTGGCGCGGCACTTACGATGCACCTTGACCCCAAACAGATGAATCAAATTACGTTTGCTTTAGATGCCAATAAATTGCTTGTACCTACCGTAAACCCTTCTCAAGGTTTGATAAGTGGCATTACAAGCTCTTTTGGAGATGCCCCTGATGGATTTAGTGAAGAAGTAGAGGAAATCATAGTTTGTGGAGGAGTAGAATATACTTACAACAAGATGTTTTCGGCACGTGCAGGCTATTTCAATGAAAGTAAACGCAAAGGAAATAGAAAATATTTTACAGTGGGGGCAGGATTTCGTACAAAACAAATCGGTTTTGATGTATCTTACCTTATTCCACAAGCCACACGCAATAATGCCCTCGATGGCACGATACGCTTCACACTCATAGGTTATTTCTCTACTGAAAAGAAAACAGTCAAAATAGAAGGAGATTAGGTAAATTGATGGTTTGAGATGTACGATTTACGTTTTTTATGGCTCGTTTTTATACGAGCCATATTTTTTTATTCAATCCAAAAGCAAATTTCTTGCTTTTGTGTTGGGCTTTGGTTATTAGACTTCTTGCACAAGTGTTTTTTAGACCTACTGCTCAGTCTTAGTTTAATGTTCGTTTTTTTGCGGTTGTCAATCCGAAAAAAAGACCGCGAACAAGTAAGAAAGACTGACCACTACCATGAGGCTATTACAAAACAGGCTGGGAGCCTGTGCTACAGTTTTGCCTCCGCAATAACTTTTGAAAAGCCAAATAATCTAAATTTCGTGCGTTTGCGTCCATATATTGTCAAAAACAGTGTAGATTTGCACTAACATTTACCAAATTCCTGATGCTAACAGAAGCACAAGTATTGCAGGCACTCAGCCACGTACAAGAACCCGACCTAAAAAAAGACCTTGTAACCCTTCAAATGATACGCGATGTAGCCATACAAGGCAATCAAATATCGTTTACTGTAGTTCTTACTACGCCCGCTTGTCCACTCAAAGAAAAGATTAGACAAGATTGTGAAGATGCCATTCACACCCACGTAGGCAAGGAAGTGGACATACACATCCACATGACTGCCCAAGTAACGTCTATTTTTGACAACAAAACACCCAATTTGCCTCGTGTAAAAAACGTCATAGCCATCGCATCAGGCAAGGGCGGGGTAGGCAAGTCGACCGTAACAGCTAACTTGGCTATGGCACTCCACATGAGCGGGGCGACTGTAGGCGTGTTAGATGCAGATATTTTTGGACCTTCACAACCAATCATGTTTGGGGTGCAAGACGAAAAACCCTTCATAGAAGTTGTAGAGGGTAAAAACATGATTATGCCTATAGATAAAGGAGGCATCAAAATTATTTCTATGGGTTTCCTTGCACCTGCCGAAAGTGCTATAGTTTGGCGTGGTCCTATGGCATCAAAAGCCCTCATGCAATTCATCACCGATACACTTTGGGGCGAGTTAGACTATTTATTGGTTGATTTACCTCCTGGTACAAGTGATATACACCTCACGCTCGTAAATCCCGCTATCCCGCTCACAGGCGTAGTCTTAGTAACAACCCCTCAAAAAGTAGCTTTAGCGGACGTACTGAAGGGCGCGGCTATGTTCAAACAACCCCAAATCAATGTACCTATTTTGGGATTGATAGAAAATATGGCATACTTCACACCTGCCGAACTACCCGAAAATAAGTATTATATTTTTGGAAAAGATGGAGGCAGAGCGTTTGCACAAAACAATGTAATTCCATTTTTGGGACAAATCCCTATCGTCCAAAGCATTTGTGAAGGAGGCGACAATGGCTTGCCTGCCGTACTAAATGCAGACGAAGCCACGCGCAAAGCCTTCCTTGAAGTAGCCGAAAATCTGGCTCGACAAGTCGCGATGCGCAATGCAGGGCTATAGGGTAGGGAACGAGTAAAAAATAACGGTTCTCTGACAATTTTTGTGGGGATTAAAAATGTAGGGAGGGTTTCCCTATATAAAAAATACCTCCACAGAAATTGTCAGACAACCATTCAAAAGTTTATTGTAAAATAATCTTTTGTTGCCAAACCTGAAAATCTGTGCGAACTTTCAGTATATATACACCTTTTGGTAAGTCTTGAGTGGTTATTTTTTGGGTGGGCGTTTCAAAAGAAGCGTATTTTACTTGCCTGCCATGGAGGTCATAGAGATACCACGCGCCTTGAGCAGATACCAAATCTTTGATTTGAAAAGTAAATTCTCCATAATACGCAGGGTTGGGAAACACATCAAGCATACCTGTAGGGACGAATTTGATAGCCACTATGGGTGAGTAACTGTACGTACCATCAAAATCAACTTGCTTTAATCTATAGTAGTTCACACCTACAAGCGGAGCTGTATCAATGAATTGATATTCCCGTATCATATTGGTATTTCCATTGCCCTCTACCTTGCCTACGGGCAGGAAAGTAGCAGGATTTGTGGCTCTCTCGATGATAAAATGCTTGTTATTTGTTTCTTGAAAAGTCTGCCACCAAATGATATTTTGTTGTTCTTTTTGTTCTCCAAAAAGCGTCAGCAAACCTATAGGCAAATTGGTAGAACTTACTACCGCCCCTGCACTCAAGGGGCTTACCGTTCCACAAAAATTATTGCCTACATCTACAGCAGGGCTTCCACAAGTTGTGCCTGCGGGTTGTACGCCATTCGAGCCTGCTACGGCAGAAATTGTAACATTTGTAAACGCATACACATTGACTGTGAATTGCATATATCCACCACCTCCACCGCCCCCAGGTCCATGACAACCTGATGTATTTCCGCCTCTGCCTCCATTGGCTTGTATGCTCATGTTACCCAAAAAATTAGCATTTTGTATAAGTATGCTTCCTCCTGCCCCGCCTCCCCCTGCCCCGTCCCATTGGGCATTTGCGGCATCTATGCCATTGGCTGATATGGTACGGTTTGCGCCATTGGCATCTATAGTAGTCGCATAGATGAATATTATTCCGCCTCCATTTGTGCCATTGCTACTTACGTTATTATCTTGCTGAGGTCCACCTCCACCGCCGCCCATGAAGTAACGCGGTAGTCCCCCAGGGTTTAGTGTATATCCGCCTACTCCACCCACCAAATTGTTGGCATTATTGCAAGTGCCATCTTGTACCCCACACCAACCACCAATCAAAGGACCTGCCCACTCACGCCCACCTGTACCCCCTTGTCCTGCATTACTGCCACCGCCGCCGCCACCATTGTGTCCATTTCCACCTCCACCGCCATTGGCGAGTGCGCCTCTGCCATTCAGGTTTCCGTTGGGTTCTATGGCGATTCCTTCGCCTTTGTAGCCAAGTTCGGTGTTATTGCTTCTGTAGGTAGTAATGCTACAATTTCCGCCTCCATTTGAGAATGCCCCGCCTCTGTATCCAAGTCCGTCCATGCTGATATTTCCATTCAAGCGCAAAGTTCCTGTAACATCAACTATCAACACGCCGCCCACTGTACCATTCCAAGCCAAGCCTGTGAGTGTACTTGTAACGACCGCGCCTGTAGCATATTTTGGTACACGAATCAACTGCACCAAACCACTTACATTAAAATTATGACTAAGTGCAGTTACGAGTGTGATATTGCTTCCGCTCACTGCAGAAACATCTGCCCATTCGTAGCGTCCTGCACTTCCCATATTTAGTATTCTGCCGTAAGTGCTTATGTCAGTAGTTTCTATAGTGGCACCTTTCATTTGCATGACCATGACTTTATCGCCTGTGGCAAATGTGCCAGTGCCTGCTGTAGTTCCTATAGTGAGGATAGTTTTTGCAACGTTGATAGCTGTAACAGGTGCATAAGCATTGATGATACCTGAAATATTCGTTTGTGCTTTGAGTTCGGTTAAAGAGGCTAAAAACAATAACCCCAAAACCCAAAAAGTATTTGTCATGATTTTTTTATTCAAATCTTACATTAGATACGAAAAATAAGAATAAAAGTAACTTGATAAGCATAAAAAATAAGTAACTATTTAGCCCCCAGCCCCAAAGGGGAGTTTTTGTGTAAGTTTGCATTTAAACTTGCCTACCAAA
>JAAFJK010000291.1 GCA_013298105.1 Cytophagales bacterium | reverse complement strand
TAAGATTATCTAAATCAGATTTTAATTCTTCTTCAAGTTCACGAATAGCATCAATGATAGCAAATAGATGTTCGTTTCTTTTGGCTTCGTCTTTGATGATTTTCTTGGTTGCATGAGTGTCATAGACCTTTTTGAGATAGTGAATTTTTTCCAAAATCTCTAATCTTTTCTCATCATTCATATTTGAAAAACGTATAAAGTTGTTATTTGTTATACAAAGATAGGCTGTTTTTGCAAATCAGCAAAATACAAAGCATTTTTCTACTGCCCCCACTGGCGCAAGCATTTTGCTTTTGCCTACATAACTGAAGCCTGTGGATTCCGCGTAAGCGAACAACCGCACTAAAAATCAACACCAAAGACGAACCAAAACTGCGCTAAAACCCTGCAAAACAGAGCTTTAGCGCAGTTTTTTTTGGGTGGGTAGGCAAGTTTATTAGCGTGGTGGTGTGCCTTTGGCAAGAGGTCGCAGACCGCAAATTCAGGCTTCAACTGACAGAGAAATTTTTTATGCCTGCCTACACAGTGCATTCTGAATAACTTTTGAACAATATTTTTCTTTCTCCTAAGATATAAAATTCACTAAAACTTGCTTACTTTTGCAGTGCAAACGTTTTAAAATATGAACATCGACCAAAACCGTAACGAAGACATCAACAAACAACTTTCTTTCCTCTTACAATCACGCCTAAACAAAATCTATGAAGGCGGTGGCATCAAGCGACAAGAAAAAGAACGCGAAAAAGGCAAAATGACTGCCCGCGAACGCATTGCCTATTTGCTTGACGAGGGCGCACCCCAACTTGAAATTGGTGCTTTGGTAGGATATGAAATGTACGAAGAAGAAGGCGGTTGCCCCTCTGGAGGCGTAATAGCTGTCATAGGCTACGTGCAGGGCAGGCAATGTATGGTAGTGGCAAATGATGCTACCGTAAAATCGGGTGCGTGGTTTCCGATTACAGGCAAAAAGAACCTTCGCGCCCAAGAAATTGCGATGGAAAATAAATTGCCTGTGGTCTATTTGGTGGATAGCGCAGGGATTTTCTTGCCTTTGCAGGCAGAGATTTTTGCAGATAAAGAACACTTTGGGCGTATGTTTCGCAACAATGCGCAAATGTCTGCGCTGGGTATTCCACAAATATCTGTCATCATGGGAAGCTGTGTGGCAGGTGGAGCTTACCTGCCCATCATGTCTGACGAAGCTATGATAGTGGAAGGTACAGGCTCGATATTCTTAGCAGGTCCCTTTTTGGTCAAAGCCTCGATAGGCGAAGATGTAGATGCTGAGACACTGGGCGGAGCGACTACCCAATGCGAAATATCGGGCGTTACAGACAATAAATTTCCTGACGATAAATCGGCTCTCGAAGCTGTAAAACGTATTTTTAGTAAAATGGGCGATAAACCCAAAGCGGGCTTCAATCGCGCTACACCTGCCTTGCCTGCCCACGATATGCAAGAGATATATAAAATACTCCCAGATGACCGCACCAAACCATACAACATGGTAGAAATTTTGGAGCGGTTGGTGGATAACTCTGAATTAGATTTATACAAAGAAGGTTATGGAAAAAGTATCATTTGTGCAAGAGCGAGGATTGATGGCTGGGCGGTAGGCATTGTAGCCAATCAACGCACCATTGTCAAATCCAAAAAAGGCGAAATGCAAATGGGTGGAGTGATTTATTCGGATAGTGCCGACAAAGCGGCGCGATTCATCATGGTCTGCAATCAAGAACAAATCCCTTTGGTATTTTTGCATGACGTTACGGGCTTTATGGTAGGCAGTCGCTCAGAGCATGGAGGCATCATCAAAGATGGTGCAAAAATGGTAAGCGCGATGGCAAATTCTGTAGTGCCTAAGTTTAGTTTTGTGTTGGGTAACTCTTATGGGGCAGGCAATTATGCCATGTGTGGCAGAGCGTATGACCCCCGCCTGATGTATGCTTGGACGACAGGACGTATCGCTGTGATGAGTGGAAAGTCTGCCGCAAATACGCTTTTACAAATACAAGTCGCTTCTATGAAAAGCAAAGGACAAACCATCTCGCCCGAAGACCAAGCCGAAATGCTTGCCGAGATTACACAAAAGTACGAAAACCAAACTTCGCCTTATTATGCGGCGGCGCGACTGTGGATTGATGGTATCATTGACCCCTTAGAAACAAGGCGTGTCATCTCAATGGGCATCGAAGCCGCTAATCACGCCCCGATAGAAAAACGCTACAACGTAGGAGTTATTCAGACCTAAAATTAGTCGTTTGATTTACTTTTTGTGTGGCATTACACTCAATAGCTCGCCTTCTTGGTTGTAGGTTAGTTTGAATTTCTTGCCTACCTGCGCAGGATTTGCGCCCGGTACGCCTTCTATATTTTTGGTAGATTCTATCAAATTCTTGGGGACTTTGGGTATTTTTATGCCCTTTTCGGGTATAGAAAGTACACTGAACGTGATAGGCTCATTCGTTTTAGCGTTTTTGAAAGCATATTCTGTAGAGCCTGCATAGACCGTACAGTTTTCATAAATGGCTATGACTTGGGTGGTGCCTTTCTGTGCATATACGATAGTTTGGAGAGATACACAAAACAGGCTTACGAATAGCGCGAAAATTTGTATTTTTTTCATGTGATTTTGCGGTTGGGTAGGCAAGGAAGTTTACGGCTTTTATTTTTAAAAACGAACCCACAGGCAAAAGCGTGTGGGTTCGTTATATTTTTGGATATTTCTTTAGAAACGCTCAGTTTCGGCAAAGAAAAATGCGCCTTCTATAGCCGCATTTTCGTCTGAATCAGAACCATGCACTGCATTGGCTTCTATAGAAGTGGCAAAGATAGCACGAATGGTACCTGCTTCAGCTTTTTTGGGGTCAGTAGCACCGATAAGTTTGCGGAAGTCTTCTACTGCATTTTCTTTCTCAAGAATGGCAGGAAAGATAGCACCCGAAGACATATAGGCGCAAAGTTCGCCATAAAAGCCTCTTTCTTTGTGGACTTCATAAAACTTGCCTGCCGTTTCAGCACTAAGTTTAGTTTTTTTGATAGCTACGATACGGAAGCCAGCTTCTTCAATCATTTTCAAGATTGCGCCTGCATTGCCAGCGTTTGCCGCATCGGGCTTTATCATAGTAAAGGTACGATTAGTAGCCATTTGATTTAAGTAGTTTTTAGTTTTTTTTAATTTTTTGCAAAGTTAGCATTTTTTTTGGGTTATAACATACATAAGAAAAAGGTTTTTAGACAAAAGCCTACAATTTTAATTTTGGAACATTTCAAAAGTATTTTTTGAGGTGTATATGTTGGTCAGTTCAAACGTTATAAAAAACTACTGTGCGAAGTTTGCAACTGCCCACCGTAGGCGCAAAAACTATCATTTTTCACAACACTTTGATTGTCAGTCTTTTTCATTTGGATTAGATTGGTTTAGATAAGTGATATATGCTAAAAATATTTTCGCCTTGCCTGCCTGCCCACAGCCCGTAGGTAGGCAAGGGATTCAGCTCTGCATTCTGTTGCTATCGCAACAGGCACGTTACAAACGTGCTTCTGGGCAAGTTTTTTTGTACTTCAAACCTGCATAGGCTATTACAACAAAAAACCCGCAAGATTGCCTTGCAGGTTTTTTTAGTCTTCGTAAGAAGAAAAATGCTTTTATTTCAATTTGACATTTATAGCATTCAATCCTTTCTTGCCGTTTTCTACGTCGAATGTAACAGTATCATTTTCACGGATATTGTCAACCAAAGCTGATATGTGAACGAATATATCAGCTCCACCAGTGGAGGGGGTAATGAAACCAAAGCCTTTGGATTCATTGAAAAATTTTACAGTACCTTCCTGCATATAAAGAAAATAAAAATGTAATCTTGCCTTCGCAAGATTGGGTAAAAAAATATTTGATGCAAAGTTAATGCTTTTTTTGTAATTCCTATGATTTAATACAAAAAATAAAAAATAAATAAAAAATAGGCTTTTTTTAATACGTTAGCCTCGAAAGAAAAGCGTCTGTTTTTATCTCTCCTGAAATATATGTATATTTGCAAAAAAAAGACGTATGAAATACTTTATTATCTTTATCATCTTTGCCAGTGTACTTTTTCCTTTGGCGGGCTATATCATAGACTGGAAAAGAAGAAAATAGTACCTACCAACCCAAAAAAGAGTTATATCCCATAGTGTTTTTGGATAGCTTCTTGGACTTTTTCAATGATTTTGAAAACGCTTCTAAGCTCTTGTTTGGCATTTTTGTCGAGTTCTTCGGGTAGAATGTATCGCCCAGAGGTCTGATGCCTCAGTCCATACATAGCGCGGTGCTTCAGCAGTATCTCGTAGGCAAGTGCGCCTGCCTCACAAACCTCGGCTAAATGTGGCGCATGACTGCCTACTTTGTGGAAGCGGTCGTAGGTGCTGTTGTAGTCGTGTAGCTGAAACTCAAGAGCCAACACGCGGGCAATGTCTGCCAAAGGGCGCAAAGCACGCGATTTGATGTCAAACTTGTTTTTGTGCGCTCCCGAAGATTCGACAATAAAACTTCTGAAAAAACTCTTGGGTGGCGGGTTTTTCAGGGCATTTTGTGCCATGTGTTTCAGGAATTTGCGGTCTTTGTCTTGGCTCACATATTCTACCAAAAAATTCTCTATGTCTTGTGCCAAACTTACCTTGCCTGCCACTGGGCGGAAGTCCAACAGCATGGCTAATTCTTGGAGGCTCTCGTCTGCGTGGTCGATGTTGTATTGCAAAAATGCCTGCCATTCTTGGATAGTTTTGCACCAAGCGGGATTGTCGGCATTGATGCCCATATCGGATTCTTCAAAACCACATTCTTTCAAAATCCGCTTTACTTCTGTACCAAAGTGCTGAAAATAGCTTTTTGTTGCGGGTGTATAGGCTTCAGGCGTTTCTTCCAAAATCAAAATCGTATCAAGGTCTGTGCGCAAAAGTTGCTCTCGCCTGCCCTCCGCGCCCAGCACTGCCCAACAAAAATCTACTTTAGGTGCGCCCTTGCCTGCTTTTTCCAGATTGAGTTGAGCTATTTCTACAGCTTTTTGCATCAATACTTGGTTTATCTCCGTAACGATATTGGCAATAAAAGGAATGTCAAAATTTCGCTGTAGATAGGCACTTATCAACAGTTCCGCCTGCTCTCGGAGTGTGTGTAGGCGGTTTGCTTGGGTAGAATTGATGAGTTGTTTGGTTATCAGAATAGGATTATTGCCTTGCGCTATGAGTATATCACGTTGCGAAACAAGCCCAATGGCAGGCGATTTGTCCGAACCATCTTGCGTGATACAAAAATGGCTTATCCTTTGACTAAGCATCAGCAATATGACCTCCGATATAGATAAGTCAGGCTTTATAGTCTTTACAGGCGCACTCATGATAGTCGTAACAGATTCGTTGCGTAAATCGGCTTCTACTACTACCACTTTTTTACGAAAATCGCTGTCTGTGATGATGCCCAAAGGCTTTTTATGCTCATCAACCACAAGGAGCGAACCTACCCCAAAAATAGTCATGATTTTGGCGGCTTCGCGGACTGTATGATGCGGCGTACAGTCAATTACTTGCTTCACTGGGTCAATCTTCCATGCATCAAGTTCGAGTGTTTGGTCTGCCAATCCTTTGCGATGGGTAAGAAAATTGCGGACTTTTTGGAGTTCATCAGGCGTTTCTGCACTGATAGAAGCAGTGGCAGAGGCAAATGTAGAAGCCAAAAATAGGGCTACTTTGGCGTTTTTTTGGCTGATTTGGTTGAATATATCCCAGCTCAAGGCGTATATCTCTGTCTGCTCTATGGCAAAAGCCGTAGAGAGATAGACATGATTGGCAAGCCACGCCCGCAAGCCAAAAATATCGCCTTCATCACATTCGCTGTTCAGGTAGGTAGTTTCCCCATCTTGTTGTATGAGCTGTATTAAGCCTGACTTTACCATAAAAAAGTAAGGCAGGGGCGCATCTCCCATGCTAAAAATGGTATCGCCTTCGTGAAAAACAAGCATTTGCGTAGTGCGTGCAAGTTCTTCACGTTCGAGCGTTTCCATTCTATCAAAAGGTGGAAAAAGGCTAAGGAAGTGCGTAGTTTCTGTTAAATTCACGCCACAAAATTACAACTTTTTTGCGAAATTGTTTTGTATTCGTTCCTAACCTTCATAAATTCTCCTATAATTCTCTTGGCTTGTTTCCCACGAGTGGTCAAAAGTCATGATACGCGCACGAATGGCTTGAAACAAATCTTGACTATAATAAAGCTGTAGGGCGCGATGGGTAGAGATAACTATGTCATCTTCTGTGGCTTGATTGAAGCGAATCCCAAAGCCGCCTTGTTCTCCAAAATCCTTTACTGTATCTTGCAAACCGCCCGTACTGCGTACCATAGGTATCGTACCGTATCGGAGGGCATACATTTGGTTTAGTCCACAAGGTTCTACGCGACTTGGCATGAGTATAAAGTCAGCCGCCGCATAAAGTCTGTGGCTGAGGGCTTCATTGTAGCCTATGAAGCAGTTATAAACGCCTTTGGCAAACATTTTCAAGGCACTCAATTCATTTTCAATAAAATCTGCCCCCGAGCCAAGCACTAAAAAGTTTACCCTGCCTTGTGTTTCGTGCAAGGCTCTGCCGATAGCGTGTGCCAAAAGGTCTGCGCCTTTTTCGGCTACCAGCCTACCAATAAACACAATCAGTGGATTTTTGGGGTTGAGGTCAAACATTTCACAGATTTCTTTTTTGTGTTTTTCCTTGCCTGCCTGCACGTCCTCGGTGCTGTAGTGGTGGGGCAGGTAAGTATCTACAGCGGGGTCCCAGATTTGGGTATCAATGCCATTCAAAACGCCATGACATTTGCGGGCTTCTTGCCTAAAAAGTCCTTCTAAGCCTACGGCTTTTTCCATCAATTCGTGCATATAAGACCAACTCACAGTCGTAACAGCATCAGCACATCGAACTGCCGAAGACATTGGATTTATCATCCCCCCCCAATCCAAAAGCCCTTCACTTCCGCGTGCGATGGCAGGCAAGTAATGTGCCTTATCCCAGCCCATCCAGCCTTGATACAGTCCATTATGGATAGTAAAAACTGTTTTTACGCGCCTCAGTCGCCTGTAAGCGTGGGCGTATTGCATCATGAAAGGCACAAGAGCCGTATGATGGTCGTGGCAATGAACCACGTCAGGCAGGTGTTGCCATTGGCAGAGCCAATCAAGGGTAGCGATTTGGTAGGCAAGGAAACGTTCTGTATCATCTGTATCATACACCTTTTCGCGGTTCGTAAGTCCATCTATGAGTACACAGTAGAGGTCAAAGCCCAATTTGTGTGTTTTTTCTTTCAAGATGACATAATGTAATTTGTAGCTACCGAGCCAAATATCGCCTTCATAATCATTTACCCATTCGTTTTGATGCATGAATTTGGTATTGTGGGCAGGCATCACGACTTTGGCATAATGCCCTGCTTGGCATTGGTATTTGGGCAATGCGCCTACCACATCTCCCAAACCGCCCACTTTGGCTACAGGATAACATTCGGCACTAAGGTGTATGATTTCCATGAGAATACTGTATTTGATTTATTTGCAATAATAGCACAAATCTAAGAAATACAGCCAAAAAATATTTTTTTGTTGTGCGTATAGCCCACAAAATGAATAAATTTTGTGTTATTGCCACAAAAAGCTATCTTTGCAACGCACAATATTCAAAAATATGAACGAAGATATTTTTTGGGAAATCATAGAGCAGAGCTGGGCTGAAGTATCGCCGACACTCAAAGCTAAACGCCTGCAAATAGCGGCTACCAAAGGTGAAAAAGAGCCGACTGACCTCGGCATGGAGTTGGCAGACCTTGTAGGAAGTGATTTGGTGGAAAATCTGGAGGAGAAATTTAGAAAAATGCCCCAACAAGACCTACTTGCCTTTGATAGAATCCTTGAGCAAAAACTTTATGACATTGATAGAGAGGACGTGATTGCCTATACAGATGGCTATGGAGAGATGTCAGCAGATGGATTCTTGTATGCACGCGGATTCATAGTCGGTATGGGCAGAGCCTATTATGAACTGATAAATAACGAACCTGCATGGGCTACTTTTGACTTAGATGCGCAGGGCTTTTGTTACACTTCTTGGGAGGTGTATTGCGAGTTGTATGATGATTTCACGTCTTCAGACATTTCCCGCGAATCGTTCCGCAATCCTGTGGGTTGGGTAGAAGAAGACTAAAAATTTGCCTTCAAAGGGATACTAAAATAAAAACGACTGCCCTTGCCTACCTCACTTTCTATCCAAATAGTGCCTTTATTTTTCTCAATAAAGTCCTTGCAGAGCTTCAAACCTAAGCCTGAACCCTTCTCTCCTGAAGTTCCTTGTTTGGAGAAGCCTTTATCGCCCAATAGTTTTTCGATATTTTCAGGCGAAATGCCTGTGCCTGTATCAGCTACGCATATATGCAACATAGCATCTTTTTCTGTAGCTATCACACGAATCGTGTCATCTTTTGTACAAAATTTGATAGCATTGTTTATGAAGTTGCGCAAAACAAGGTCTATCATGTGCCTATCACCAAAAACTTGGTACTGAATTTCGGGGTTATTTTTGAGTATAATCCCTTTTTGTGAAGCACCTGCACTGAATAGTTGGATATTTTTGGCAATGACTTCTTGTATTTGAAAATATTGTTTGTCTATATTTTGCCCTTGTATTTGGGTTTTTGCCCAAAGCAGTAGATTATCCAAAAAGTCCATAGTCGTTACAGCATTTTGGCGGAGGGTAGGCAAGATAGCCTGAAATTCGTCTTGCTCAAGAAGTCCTTGTTCCAAGATTTCTAATACATTTTGTACCTGCCCAAGTGGGGCGCGTAAGTCATGTGAAATGATAGAAAAAAGTTTGTCTTTGAAGGCGTTATTTTCGGCAAGTGCGGTGGCTTGAGTAGCCAGTTTGCGGTTCAAACGACGTTTATCTTGGTAGTTTCGGTAGGCAAGGAAAAATAAAACACCCAAAAATAGCGCAATACCCAAAATGCTCCAAATAATCCACGACTGTTGTTGGATTTTTAGATTGTACTCGGCTTGTTGCTGTTTTTTCTCGGCTATGAGGACTTTTTCCTTTTGTTTGTACTCAAAACGCGCTTCGAGTGAGGCGTTATTTCGGGCAATGTTGTCATTGTAGATGCTATCTTGGTATTGATAATGCAAAGTTTGGTACATCAGCGCATTTAGGTAGTCGCCTTTATCTTTGTATATTTTGGAAAATTCTTCATATATGATGACTTTTTGGCGTTTATCACTTCTTAAGTTGGCATATTTTAGCGCGATTTTGGCATAATACAACGAACTGTCTGCATTTTTTTTGTACCAGATAGCCGCCAAAGATTGATAATGCTCATCAATAAATGGTTTATTGGGTTGTTTTTCTATGATGCTGATGGCTTCGCGAATGTAAGCAAGGGCGGCATCAAAGTTTTCTTGTTTATCATATATTTGGGCAATGTCCCGCAATGTATTCGCATAGAGCCGTATGTCGCCAAATATTTTGCGCTGTTCGAGAGCCTTCTTGCCTACCGCTACGGCTTCTATGAGGCGGTTCGTTTCTCGATATACCCACGTAAGGTGCGTATATACATAGCCCAACCCTTCGGCATGGCGCAGTTTGGAGAAAATTTTGCGGGCATTGTCAAAATATTCTTCGGCTTGGACATATTTTTTTTGG
>JAAFJK010000372.1 GCA_013298105.1 Cytophagales bacterium | reverse complement strand
CCCACAAACTTTTGGAAAAAGGGCGTTTTGTGTTGAAGAAAAATTTACAATTTGCTTTGACAGACGAAAATGCCCAAAACGTCATACAACTTGACTTCAACGAACGTGAAGCCATACTTGATTATGACAAAAAAAAACAACGCATTTTGGCGCAGTATCATGTGGCTGAAATCAAATACCTGAACCATCTGGGCGACATCCTTGCTTACATCAGATATGAACCTGATGCTATCCTTTGCTACAATGCAGACAAAAAATTGGCTTGGAAAATCAACATACTAAGCGATAAAATCCAACTAAGCGATAATGCAGAAAACAACAATCCATTCGAAATCCGCCTCGCAGATAATGGTGCGTACAAGGTATTTTCTAACAACAATAAGCAAATAGGCGAGGTGGTCTGTAAGCAAGGCGTACTCACTGCCAGAGGCAATAGACGCTTCGAAACATTCCTCAAAGCCAATCATCCCGCCTTTGGATTGTTGCTTTTGAATGATATACCCGAGGAGTGGCGCATGATTGTCATGGCAGAGCTACTTAGGTATTAACTTTTGCAAACAATCTTCCAAAACCGCCACATCTATCCACATATCTTGGTATTCGGGGGCGGTTTGGGCTTGATTGGGCTGTACTTTCGCACGCATATAATGGTAGTTACAATGGCTGTATGCGGCTATGTGATAAGTCGTATGGTCGTGGTAGGTTTCGGGCAATATTTCTAAAACCTTGGTGTGGGGCTTCGCAAAAAAAAGATTTGTAAGTGCCGCGCCATGTGGCGCAATAATGACCTCTGCCTGCTGAAAAATCCGCATTTGCTCCAGCATCGAGAGCGAATCCATAGCCCTGTATTCTATGCCGTATTTTTCTAAAAGCTCAATAACTTCTGTTTCGTTTATTACTTTGCGCCAGCTCACTTTTCCGCGTGCTATGTAGGCAAGGCGCGGGTAGCAGTCTTTGCAGGCAGGCAAGTAACCTTCTACTGCCTTGCCTACCCGCCCGCGTACAAAGTCATAACTACCGCTATCCAAATAGCGGTAGCCATTTTGCAATGTCCAACGATTAGAAGCCATCAGTATCTCATGGCTTGTGCAAGGGAAATTGACTATTTTCTCGGTAGGTATGCCCAAAAGCTCGAAACTCTCGCGCATGAAAGGCGTTATTTCCACATCTCCCACATAAAAGTAGTCAATCGTGTCTAACCTTGCCTGCTGTTCGTACAAACGGAGCATCGGAAGCGTGAGTCGAAGCCAATGCCCATAATGCGCGGCGGCTGTATTCGAGAGATATGCTATCGTGCCTTTGAGTAGGCGGACTTTGCGGGGGCGCACTTGAAGGCGAATTGGCAACTGCGCAAAACGCATATCGGGGTGATAAATTACGCGGTCTTGTGCATCTATCAGGTGTCCATGTGCGAAGTACGCGCCCTTGCCTGCGAACCGTAAAAGGACGCTTTTTGTAGCAGACCGAAAAGGCTGTATAGCTTCTATTGCCTTGCCTGCCAAGCACACAGGGGCAGGCAAGGAGAGTTCTTTTATTTCTTCAAAAGATTGAAAATCAATGTTTTGCTGATTTGAATAAGCCTCCAGTAACTCCCAAGATTCGGATACACAGCCCTGAAAGGGCTTTTCTTTTCCCCATATCAAAGCCTTGAGGCTTTTATAGATTTTTTTTGCAAACCCAAAAAGTAAGGTTTTTCGTATCATAGTCAAAGTAATAATCTAAAATTTGGGACTCAAAATACACGATAAAATAAAACAAAAAATCGCGTACTTCCAAAAGCGACAAAAAGCCATCGTTTGCTGTCTGCACATCTACAAATCTATACGAAAAGCCTACCCGCGCCAAGATTTTATTAAAAAAAGTCGTCATGCGTTTGCCCCACGTCTGGCGCGTATCTGTATAATAGTCAAAACTTTGCACTACGCACAAGCACTTGCCTGCCTCCAACGCCATAAAACGCCCTAAAAATGAGTTGAAACTGTAGGCAAGCGGTTGTGCAAAGGTTATTTTTTCTATATTTTCGTTATTACTCGTTTGTATTTGCTGAAGCACAGGGCGGTCTTGGTAGGCAAGGAGCGGAAACGGGGCAGGCAAGGGCGTAGGATTGGGAAGTTTTTCGGAAGCATATTTATGAAGTATATCGAGCCAACCGCGCGGCATTTTGCTGTAGTCGTGTGGGTGCCAAATATGTACCAGATGCGCCTCTTTGGGCGCGAAAATGCTGAATTTTGTGCCTGTTGCTTTCTCCAAACGCGCCATGAGTTCGTTGTCTTCTACGCCCCATTGTTTGAAAAATGTGTCATAACCGCCTTGCGCTATCAAGAGTTCGCGCTCAATGATGCAAATTCCGCGCCCTGTCCGCAACTTAAGCTTTTTGCCTACTTGATTGGTGGTGTAGCATCTTAGCTCCAGCACAGGTGGGTTTGACTGCTTTTGGATTTCTTGGTAGGCAAGCTGGAGGTATTGTGGACTTTCTAAGTATATATCGGCATCAGTTATCATGAGGTACTTGCCTACCGCCCTGACAGTGAGGATATTCAGTGTATCGGCTCTGCACCAAAGCCTGCCTTCGGTTTGGCTCTGAAAATACCGTACAAAAGGGTACTTGGCGCATATTGCCCTTGCCTGCCCCGCGCAGTGCCTGCTACCATAATCCAAAAAAAGCAACTCAAAATCTTGGAAATGTTGCTTTGAGAATGACTCAAGGCATTTGTCCAATACTTCAGTGTCCCTATCTCTGAAAGGCACAAGAATAGAGAAAAAAATAGCCATTTTTTGATTTACAATTTTTGATTTACGCGCTTTTTGTGATGTACGCCCTCTATAAGAATGCATGATTTAAATTTGAGGGAGTAAAACGGATTTTTGCAAGAAGCCTAATAAAAAACTTGCCCTTTTATCCAAAAAGGCAAGTCATAAAAACTGGATTCAAAGTACAAACTTAAACTTCGGCAGTTGTTTTTTTGTAATTTTCTACAATCATTTTACCTTTATAGTAAAGGTTGCCTTCTACTACATACCCTGTATGGCGTGTATGGGCTACCCCAGTTTCGGGACAAATAGTAACTGTTTGAGGCGTTGCCTTATAGTGAGTACGGCGTTTGTCGCGGCGCGTAGAGGAGTGTCTGCGTTTCGGATTTGGCATGGTATTATTTGATTTATTGAATTAGAATTTATTTTAGTTATCAGAGATTTTTTTTAAGGCTTCCCAGCGTTCGTCTGTAGGGTCTGTGGAAGAAGAATAAACAAGTTTTACGTCTGCTTCTTCGTCTTCATCTACCTCGTCTGCAAATTGAGGGTGGAGTTTTTTGAAGGGAATTTCCATAGCGATATATTCATAAAAATATTGTGCTAAGGGTACTGTATTGGCATTTCGGGGTATTATATCAAGTCCGTCATCTAATGATTCCTCTTTATCTCCAAATTGCAATATGAGGCGTTCTGTCAAATCTATAGGATAGTCAAAAGGTTCGAGGCTTCGGTCGCAAATCAGTTCTACAAAACCTTTGATATGTATTTCGAGTTGTAACATCAGCTCAGATTTGCGTAATTGGACTTCGGCGTGGAGTGTTCCTTTTTCTAACAAATCTGTCTGAAGGGCTTGAAAAAAAGCCTCCTCAAGTATAAAGTCAAAAGTATAGGCTTCGTTTTTTAGCCCCAAAAGGTCTATTTTATATCGTTCTAACACATTCATATCGTATATTTTTGCGCACGTCATTTGAATTAGAGGCGCAAAGTTAGCAAAAGTTTTGTAAAAAAAACTTTTTTTTCAAAAAATCTTTTTACCTTTGCCCAAGTTTAATACAAACCCTTTACAAATTACTCCAAAATCCCATGGCAGGTCATTCAAGAGCGCACGTGCATCATGATGCAGAGATTACTCATGTAGAGTTCTCGGCAAAAGCTATGCAAGAGATTCAAACCTATATCTCGCACTATCCCGAAGGCAAGCAAAAATCAGCTATTCTGCCTATTTTACATATTGCTCAAACTGAATACGGCTGGATGAGCGTAGCCGTGATGGACAAAGTAGCCGAGATTTTGAATATTCAACCTATAGAGGTGTATGAAGTAGCGAGTTTTTATACTATGTTCCACATGGAAAAGGTAGGCAAGTATGTCATTGAGGTCTGCCGTACAGGTCCTTGTATGATATGTGGTGCTGAAGAAATCTTGGCATATCTTGAGCAAAAAACAGGCTCAAAACTGAACCAAATCTCTGCTGACGGTCGTTTTACTATCAAAGAAGTGGAATGTTTGGCGGCTTGCGGAGGCGCACCTTGCGCACAAGTCAAGCTCAAGACCATGAACGGGGCTTACAAATATTACGAAAATCTTACGCCCGCTGTCATTGATGAGCTGATAGCGACAGAATGGGTGTAAGTGGATTTAGGTTGATAGGGCGCGTATTTGTACGCGCCTTTATATTTTTCAAAGTGTATTCGGGCAGGCAAGGCATCAAAAATATTACAAAACATTTTGGCTGTTCAAAATGTTTTCATTACAGATTTAAATCCTGTAGTATATGATTAAACTGCAAAACTGCAAAACTGCAAAACTGCAAAACTGCAAAACTGCAAAACTGCAAAACTAAGCATTTTTTAGGACTTTTCCTAATTTTTGTGCTACTTTTTCAGGGGTGTAGGGTAAAAGAAACCTTGCCTGCCCCTGAAGCTCCACTTAATCCTACGATTGAAAAAATCAAAGCGTGGTACAATCCCAAAATAGAACGCCTAAAAGGGCAAAAAAGCACTGGGACGGATATTTACTATCCGCAGTGGGAGCAGGGACTGATACATAACCTACCGAATGGGGAGAAAGTAGTGGTTTTTCCTGTGCATATCCACAAAAAAGTAGATTATGATGAAATTGGCTTTGTACGCCGTTTTGCTGTGCTTTTGTCAAGTGCAGACAGCATCAAAAACGTCAAAATACTTGAAATGGTAGGCTCAAAAGAATACCTCCAAACGCAGAAGGAAAGCATAGCCAGAAATTACTATTTGAGCCATACTGTACCCCAAGAAATACGACTTTGGCAAAAAACAATTTCTTTGTATCAAGAAAAAAGTAGCTTTATAGGTACAGGTACAGGTACAGGCAGTACAGGATGCACAGCCTTGTATGCTACCTTGAGCATTGACCCTTACACTTGTGAAGTAACCATAACAACTAACTGTGGTTCAGCCTCCGCAGGCTATGCAGAAAACTGCCCTGGCAGTGGTAGTAGTAATATTGGTTGGGTAGGAGGCAATCCATCTACTGGTACTCCTGCGTGGGGGATAGGCGTGGGAGCAGAACCCAATGGTAATGTCCCCATCTACACCGAATATCCCCCCTGCCTTACCTGCCCGCTATCAACGAGCTTAGATCTTGGAGATAATACACTGCCTCAGCCCGATCCGCCTCAACTTAAACCTTCGTACTTACATACTGCTTTTGATGCTATTTTGCATAAAAGCTCTTTGGCGGAGGCAGAAGGGTGGCAAGAAATGAACCGAGAGTTTACAAAAGTACATGATGCTTCAAATTTGATGAAACTTCTTATTGGTAATGTCAAAAATAAGAAACGCCCTATACTAGTTCACGCCTATAAAAAAATCCCTGATGCCAGTGGTGCCGTATCATTCGGTAGCACAGCTTTGGCAACTTTCAATGATAACAATCAACCCACGCCAGGCATACACATCAGAATAACAAAACCAATATTTCTGAAAGCCAACGAAGGAATGATAAGCAGTGTATTGTTTGAGGAGATTTTTCATGGGCTTCAGCTCGCAAATGAAGACTCACTGGGGGCAAGTCCCTCAAGCTCCAACCGAGAGTTTGAAGTAAAAGTATTTTTGGACATTGTGAATCTATTGAATGGAGAAAAATTGTTCAAAACATTTCCCATTGCTTTTGATGGTAATAGAAATCCTAAGTATCGTGCATGGCTTATGAAAATAACCAAGGAAGGAACAGAATTACCTGATTTTGATGACCTTGCAGTATTGAATGGATTTACAGAGGATAGATTACCAAGTTTTATTCAGTATTGGGATGAAAAAGGGCATCCAAACTATGGTGCGCCCAAAAGTAATCACAAACCTTTTACTTTGATAAAGCTCTTCAAAGCGGCTAAACAATTAAACTACAAAAATTAATCCCTCTAAAAAAGCATGAAAAAATACATCCTATTGGCTTTTTGGTTGCTGACATTCAGTTATGCCCAAGCC
>JAAFJK010000494.1 GCA_013298105.1 Cytophagales bacterium | reverse complement strand
CTTGACAGGTGCGAATATTGCAAGTGATGTTACTGTAACAGCTCCTGCCAATTTCCAAGTGTCTAAAGATGGTACAACCTTTAGTGCAAGTGTAGTTTATACTGTAGCCAATTTCACTACTTCTTCTACACAAACTGTAACAGTTCGTTTCTCACCTACCTCTGGTACGAATGGCACGAAAACAGGCACGATTGCGCATAGCGGTTTTGTGAATACTACAGTAGGTTTGACAGGCATAGAAGCAGGCAACTTGCCTACCCTGCAAACAAGCGTTCCAACACTTACCTTTGCGGCGACAGGTACAAATCAAACCTCTGCCGTACAAACTTATACCTTGAGTGTTACCAATGCAGGCGCACTTACAGCAGGTATTACGGTAACAGCTCCTACACATTTTGAGATTTCAAAAGATGGCACTACTTTCTCAAGCAACCTTGCCTACACAATCGCAGAAATGGCAAATACGCAAACCGTAAGAGCGCGCTTCAAACCTACAACTGCCACTAATGGCGTAAGAACAGGCAATATCACGCATACGAGTACAGGTGTTACCACCAGAAATGTAGCTGTGTCAGGTACTGAAGATTTGGCACTTGCCTTAGAGCGTTGGACAAATGATTTTAGACTTGCGCCCAATCCCACTTCAGATGTATTCCGCCTTACCTGCGACTCGCCTAATGCGTGGGCAGGTGCGCGTATCTCTTGTACGGATTTGGCAGGCAAGGAAGTGGTAGGCTTCACATGGGAAAATCCTACACAACCGCTTACGCTGAATGTATCGACTTGGAATCGCGGATTTTACATCTTGCGTATTCAGGCAGGCAAGCGCGAAGTTATCCAAAAAGTAATTGTGAAGTAACTTTGACTATGATTGCGGAATGTTCAACAAGGACATTCCGCATTTATATTTTTGGGACGTGAAACAAAATACAAAAGATTTTATCTAAATATGCGTTGGTTTATCATAGGTGCAGGCAATGTCGCGTGGCATTTGTCGCAAATTTTGACTGAAGTAGGTGAGGTATGTGTGGGTACAGCCAGCAGGCAAGGTGCGACTGTATTGCCTGACTTGCCTGCACAGGCAAGTAGCGAGGCAGATATATTTTTGATAGCAGTGGCAGATGACGCTATAGCCGAAGTTGCAAAAGTTCTCCTGCCCTTGCCTGCCCGCATGGTCGTGCATACTTCTGGGAGTGTACCACTTGACGCGCTCAAAGATTTAGCCGAAAAAGGCTGGAAAACAGGTATTTTCTACCCATTACAAACTATTTCAAAAGCCAAACAAATAGCTTGGAAACAAGTGCCGATTTTGATAGAAAGTGAAGACTTGCCTACCCTTGAAGCTATAGAGGCAGTAGGCAAGTTCATCTCTGATACAGTCGTGAGGGTAGATTCTCAAAAACGCGCATGGCTACACCTTGCGGCAGTGATGACTTCCAATTTTCTGCACCATCTATGCACTATAGCAGACGAAATTTTGCAAAAACAAGATTTATCACTTTCTTTGCTTCAGCCTTTGCTTACCGAAACACTTACCAAAGCACTTGCGCCCTTGCCTGCCCAAACCCAAACAGGACCCGCAAGGCGCGGAGATAAACGAACGATAGAAAAGCATCTCCAGCTTTTGGCAGATTCAACCGAATACAAAGCAGTTTATCAAGCACTTACCAATAGTATTTTGACAAAATATAACCATCTTTGAGGTAAGAGGTTTGAAGTACGAATATTTGAGGATTCATGTAAAAACTCCCCTTTGGGAACGAGTGAAAATAACTTGAGAATATTTAGCCACGCTGTAAGCGTCTATTATCGAGCTTTTACGCGATTAGGCAATACCAACAGACGCTTACAGCGTGGCTTCGCGTGAGTGAAATTATCATGTTATTTTATTTTCATTCCTTTGGGACTAAATAACTACCAAAATTGATTTTTATGTTTTCTTTTGATTATGAGATTCGCGTGCGCTATGTAGAAACAGACCAAATGGGCTATGTCTATCATGGGCATTACGCTACCTACTATGAAGTCGGTAGGGTAGAAACTTTCCGCGCCTTTGGTTTTCCTTACAAAGAATTGGAGGAACAGGGCGTAATGATGCCCATTTTTGAGCAAAATGTACGCTTCCGACAGCCCTCTCGCTATGATGATGTATTGACTGTCCGAAGCATCATAGAAGCTATGCCCGACACGCGCATGGTCGTAAAAGGCGAAATCTATCAGCCAGAGGGCAAACTTATCAATCAGTCCCTCACTACGCTTGTATTCGTAAATAGACACACTCTCAAACCGCTTCGTTGCCCTGCAAAATTGGCTGAAATCTTAACGCCCTATTTCTAAGGAACGAGTAAAAAATAACTTGAGCATATTTTGATACTGACATTGTTAATTTGTAATCATGCTGTAAGCATCTCCTGTTCCTTTAGCACCGCGCAAAATACCGACAAGGGATTCTTACAGAATGACTACTTTTTTTGAATACAAATTAGTAAAGTCGCTATCAAATTGCGCAGGCAAAACTGTAGAACAGGCTTCCAGCCTGTTGTTTCAAATAATAAACAGGCTTCCAGCCTGTTGTTTCAAATAATAAACAGGCTGGAAGCCTGTTCTACAGAATATGCTGCAATAACTTTCGAAGAACCATATTTTTTAGGCGTTTCAAAGATTTCGCTACCCAATTTTTTGATTACAAATCTGTCGTAAAATTGATATAAAACCTTGCCTGCCCGATCCGATTCAGGGCATAGTTTAGCCTGATGACACTGTTGTAGTACGTTACAATGTCCAAACCTGTACCTATGCCATACAAAAACTTGTTTTGTAGGGTATTATTGACTGTAAAATAACCATCATGCGCATAGCCCACATCTGTATAAAGCGTGCTATAAAGGGCTATCGGGATTCGTTGAAATTGCTTGATAGGAATGGCTTTTAATTTGCGTATGCCACTATAGAGTCGCCATTTCAAAGTTTGTTTAGCTATTGCACTTGCCTGCGCGGGGATAACATACAGCTCATAACCGCGCATAAGCTGTTCGCCATAACCCATAGCGAGTGTGCGTGCAAAATTAGGCGTTTGATTGTACGAGAATTGCCCCACAAGTTGATAGTCCCAATACCATTTTTTGTTGGTGCTGAGCGGGAAATATTGCCCCCAAGCCAGCGTAGTTTCAAATTGTCGAAGGCTATATTCACTCAAAAAACCCAAATAATTCATCGAAAATTTGAGTATATGCCCCCGCAAAGCATAAGCCACCGCATCACGCTTGTCGTATCTGAAGGTATAGCCTATGTTGATGTATCTGAGTTTGTTTTGGGCATTTGGGTAATAGTTTGGGTTCAATTTGATGACAGTGTCTGCCACCCAAATATTTTGAAAACCTACACTAAAGCTATGAAAAGCATAAAAAGCAGGGCGATAGTTGAAAATGAGGGTAGCGTCCCAACGTTCGCGGGCATTGCCTTGTTCGTTTTTGACGAAGGCAAGTTTATTTTCTTGAGTGGCGTATGAAATGGCACGATTCTGCCCAAAGCCTGCGGTAATAGTCATACCCAATTTTTGATTTTTGGTAAGGTAAGGTATGTCATACGCCACGCCAAAACGCTGGGTAAAGCCAAATTGGGCTATGAATCCGAGTGTTTCGCGCCTTCCCCGAAAGTTATCTTTTCTGAATCGCAAGCCATAGTTTGTACGGCTTATGTCGCGCCCATAGACAGTCCACCATTCGTTGAAGTTGCGGTCTGAAAGCTCAAAAAGTGGAATCGGGAAAAGATACCAACGCTCCTCCATCTGTACCTTTAGGGTAGCTTTGGGCGCGTTTGGGTAGGCAAGTTTGACTTCTACTATCGTGAAAAGGTTGGTGTTGAATACATTGGCTTGATTTCGGGCAAGTACGGAGTCTTTTTTTGCCCACCTGAGCGTGTCGCCTTCTTTGAGCGTAAGTTCGCGGAAAATAATGTGCGGCTTGGTTTTTTTATTGCCTATCAGTTCTATTTTTTCGATGATAAAATACGGCAGTGTGCTGTCTTTTTTGCTTGGCACTGTAGTCTGTCCGTAGGCAAGGCAGGCAAGGCAGGTAAGTAAAAAAGTAAAAAGGAGCTTATATTTTGACATAATCTGAATGCAAGTTTTGGCAAGCACATAAAAGTAAGGTAGCTGTAAAAAACGCCGAAAGTTACATTTTTTTGGTAAGTTTACTACATTTTTTACATAAATTTTCGGACTACTATACAATTTCAATTTAAGCCGCTAAAGTTACTAAAAAGGGTTGTCTGACAATTTTTGTGGAAAAATATTTTTTGAGCAAGTTCGGATTTAAGAAACGCCTTTTTTGCTCAATAGGATAGGGTTTAAAACCCTATCCTATTGAGC
>JAAFJK010000489.1 GCA_013298105.1 Cytophagales bacterium | reverse complement strand
TATTGAGCAAAAAAGGCGTTTCTTAAATTACTAACTTACTCAAAAAATGCTTCTCCACAAAAAATGTCAGACAACTAAAAAGTGTAAAGTGATAAATGAAAGATGCAAAAATAAAAACCTTACCTGCCTACGCAGGCAAGGACGCAATGAAATGATTTATTTTCAGATAAATAAAAAACTTGCACACATTTTGTAAATTCTAAAGAATACTATATATTTGGCAAGAATTACGAAATACATGGCAACCAACCTCCAACAAAGACATTCGATAGTAAGCCGTTTGGCAATATTTGTGGTATTCTTCTTGACTACCATCACTGCGAGCCATTTCCTTACCAGTTACTCTTTCTCCAATATCGAAAAATACCAAACCGTAGTCAATAAATCAAGCGAAATCAATGACGTGGCAGACCAAGTAGTCTATCACGCCAATATGGTCATAGACAGCAAAAACGTGGTAGATGCCCGCAATGCTCAAGCAAAATTGGCAGACAACATAGCTGAATATCAGGTAGTTTTTGATTTGCTCAAAAGCGGAGGCAAGGAAGAAGTAGCAGGCGAGGTTGTAACCTTGCCTGCCTGCGAGCCAAGCCTGAAGCCCCAACTCGTCAAAATAGAAGAAATCTGGAATGTCTATAAAACTCAAGGTGAATACATCGTCCATACAGAGATAAATAACGCCTTCATAGCAGGCGAGGCGCACACTTCTGATGTCCGCAACAAAGCTATGGAGAAAGTGAGCTACCTGAACGCCAATCGCTTGCGACTTTTTAACCTACAAAAAAAATTCATTGACGATTATTTCAAATTCACACGCGCCCAAAAAGATGTAGCCAATGGCTGGCTATGGTTTTTGTGGGTTATCAATATCGGCTTGATAGGCTTAGGGGTATGGCTCATTATGTTTTGGGTAGTACAGCCTATCCGCCAAATCTCGGCAGTAGCCCACAAAATAAGCGAAGGCGACCTAAGCCAAACCATTCGCTACGAGAAAGAAAACGAGGTAGGCGAGGTAGCCATCGCACTGAATAACATGGTGCAAAAAATCCGCTCGGCTACCGAGTTTATCCGCAACATAGAAGAAGGAAATCTCGAAGTAAGCTACAAAGACAGCGAACCCAATCTAAAATTAGCCCAAAACGGGGCAGATGTAAAAAAAGATGCCCTTGCCTCCGCGCTCATCAATATGCGCGAACGTATGAAAAGCGTGGCGGTAGAAGAAAGTGAACGAAATTGGGCTACGCGCGGACTTGCTATGTTTGGCGAAATATTGCAAGACTATCACGAAAATACTGAAGCCCTTGCCTACGAAGTCATCTCGAACCTCGTAAAATACATGGACGCAAATCAAGGCGCGATATTCCTTGTAAATGACGACTCTATGGACAAAGTGGTGGACAAAACGCCCGCACATCTTGACCTCGTGTCGGCTTATGCCTACAATAAGCGCAAACACATCACGAAGCGCGTACAGGCAGGCGAGGGACTTGTGGGGCAATCTTTCAAAGATGCAGACGTGATTTATATTTCAGATATTCCTGAAGATTATGCCGACATTACGTCTGGCTTGGGCGGGGCGCAACCCAAAAGTGTGCTTGTGGTGCCACTAAAACTAAGCGACCGCGTATATGGCGTGGTGGAAATTGCATCTTTCTATGAAATTGAAAAGTACCAAATAGCGTTTTTGGAAAAATTGAGTGAAAACATTGCCTCCAACCTCTATACTTCGAGGGCAAACGAAAATACGAAACGCCTCTTGCAAGAATCTACCCAAATCACCAATCAGATGCAAAGCCAAAGAGCCGAAATGCTCAAGAATTTGCAAATATTGGAAAGTACACAAGCCGAAATGCAACGCAATCAAGAAGCACTTTCAGCACAATCTTTTGCTATCCAAAATACACTCATCACGATAGAAATGGACATGGAGGGCGTTATCTTGAAATGTAACGAACTTTTTTGTCAAAAATTTGGCTACAAAGAAAGTGAAGCCATAGGCGAAAAATACCGCGAAATCGCCATTCCCGCAGGGCAAATCTATGAAACACAATTCGAGCGTATGTGGCACGAGCTGGAGTCGGGGCGGCTGGTAAGTACAGAAGTAAAACGCAAATCCAAACAAGGCAACGACATTTGGCTCAGGGTAACACACTCACCTATCAAAAATGCAGAGGGTACGCCTTACAAAATTTTGATGATAGCGTTTGACATTACAGAAGACAAGCGACTAAGACAAGAATTTAAAGAACAACTCGACTCGTTCAGGAGGTCAAATGCCATCATTGAATTTTCGCTTGACGGCAAAATCATTGAAGCAAATGATTATTTCCTTGACCTCATGAACTATGAACGCTCAGAAATCATAGGACAAGACCACACCATCATCGTACCCTCAAACGAGCGACAAGCCGCCGCTTACCAAGCCCTTTGGCACAAGCTCCGACAAGGAAACTACCACGTAGGCGAGGTAAGACGCATCACAAAGACAGGCAAAGTCGTGTGGTTTCAGGGAAGTTTTAATCCTATTTTGGACTTGAATGGTAAGCCTTATAAGATAGTCGAGGTCATCATAGATGTTACAGACCGCAAAAATGCGGAGGCAAGGATACTGGCTACTCAAGCCGAGATTCGCCAAAAAGAAGAAGACCTTACTGCCCTCATCAACAACACAGACGATGCTATCTATATGATTGGCAAAGACTATAGGGTTACGCTTTTGAATGACAGTACAAAAAGGCTTTTTGATACGCTGGGCGAGGCGGTGCGCTTGGGCGCAGATGTCATGGAGGCTTTGCCCAAAAACTACTACAGTATGTGGAAAGGTTATTACGACCGCGCACTGGGTGGCGAAAAATTCAATATTGAGCAGGCTATTTTTAGTGAAAATAACCGAAGTAAAATCTACTTGAGTGTTTCTTTTAACCCTGTCCGCAGTGATGCCCACGAGATAGAAGGCGTGGCGGTCTTTGCCAGAGATATTACGGCACGCAAACAGCGCGAAATGGACATTTCGGAGTTTACCAAAAAGCAAAACCAACGCACGCAACGCATCATCGAAAACCAAAAACAAGCCCTCCAACAAAGTACCGAAACGTTTGAAAAAGAAATCAAAATCCTCAAAGACACCCTCAAAACTCAAGAAAAACAATTAGAAGTACTTAGTAAAAATAATGCGTATCAAAGTCGAAGCACTGAAATACTTTGGGTAATAGACAACCGCCTCGAAGTGAGTTATTATACCAAAACCGCTTCTGCGTATTTGCGCCAATGGCATCTTTATATACAGCCAAGTTTCTATTTGCCTGACCTTTTCCCCCAAAATCGTTTCAAAAAATGGGAGCAATATTGCTATCGCGCCTTGCGTGGAGAGCATTTTGAGGTGTGGGAAACGGTAGCCAACCGCCACGCAGGAAAGGCAGAAAGTATTTTGGTGGAGTTTACGCCTGTTTTGAATGAATATCAGCAGGCTACACACGTCATGATTTCTATCAAACCTATCACAAGTACACTCAAACTCTATCGCCAAACGCTGGACTTGCACCGCAAACGTATCCTCGAAAAACAAGCCCAAAAACAAAAAATCATAGAAAAAGAGTTTGCCCAAAAAGCCCAAGCCCTCGACCTTACCCTCCAAAACGCACAAAAAGCACAAACTAAACTACAAACTGAAAACGACATTTGGCAAAATATCCCTGCCTGTACTATCCTCCTGAATCACGAAGGTACTGCCCTTGCCTACAACGCGACCGCGAAGGCTTACCTACGCACATGGGAACTGTACCTACAGCCCGAATATTTGCTGGCGGATTTATTTCCTCAAAAACTGTTTTATACTTGGGAGGCGTATCGTTTGGAGGCATTGGCAGGCAAGGCGCGTAGTTTTATCACGCATCTCTACAACAAACATACCCACAAAATCCACGCCTTTTATATAGAGTTGAAGCCCGACAAAGAGGGCGTGTTGGTACTTTTCAAAGACCTTACAGGCTTGGTAGCGCGTGGGTAAAATTGTATAGTTTGATAACGACATAATTAATTTGTGGAAAGAGGCACGCGGATAACGCGGATTTTACAGATGACAACGGATTTTTTAATAGACTTCTTGCGAAAGTGTTTTGGTTCTTCGAAAGTTATTGCGGAGGCAAAACTGTAGAACAGGCTTCCAGCCTGTTTATGACTTGAAAACGACAGGTGTGCTACAGCCTGTTCCGTAATAACTTTTTAAGAACCAGTGTTTTTAAAGACCTCCCACACTGCCTGCTCTCCATCTTTGAGGGAGGAAAATGGACTTTTGCAAGAAGTCTAAGGAATGAAAATAAAATAACATGATAATTTCACTCACGCGAAGCCACGCTGTAAGCGTCTGTTGGTATTGCTTAACCGCGTAAAAGCTCGATAACAGACGCTTACAGCGTGGCTAAATATTCTC
>JAAFJK010000540.1 GCA_013298105.1 Cytophagales bacterium | reverse complement strand
AGTTTTTGCGCCTTTGGCGTAGCGGTCGCAGACCGCAAAACCACTAAGTTGAAGTTAGAAACTTCAACTAACATACTGATTTACAAATGATTATACACACTTAAACGAACTGGGCACAGGTAGGCAAGAAAAAGGACTGCAGTAGCGCAGTTTTTGCGCCTTTGGCGTAGCGGTCGCAGACCGCAAAACCACTAAGTTGAAGTTATAAACTTCAACTAACATACTGATTTACAAATGATTATACACACTTAAACGAACTGGGATAGTGCTGAATCTGCCGTAGCGGGCAGGCAAGCGCGTGTATGATGCACGCGCTTGTTTTTTGTTAGGCATTGCAACTATATGGTGGTTCGTGGAGTCATGTATGTGATATGACAATAAACTCTACCTCTGCTGATGAGCGGACGCTTGAGTTCAGGCTTGAGAAGTATAACTTACCTAAAGGTATATACTTCCTGCAAATCCAAAACAGTATCAGCAAAATCGTCAATATTTCCAATAGCTCTTTAGCCTGACTTTTTTGCCGCGTGCCGTAAGTACATCATCTTCAAACTTGAGCGATAAAATGCCCAAATGTTCAAGTTCGGGACGTTTGTGGGGTGTGATGATGACTATATTGTCAGTGTAGGCAAGGAGATTTTCTGTAATTTTGAAAAGGTATTCTTCTTTGCAGAGATGCAACGCAAAACTACAAACTATGCTCGTAAAAGTGTGTGGAAAAGTAAACTTTCCACGCAAAAAGTCGTCAAAACTGTAAGAGTGGCAAGGCAGTTGTAGGTTTTGGGTATATAGCTCGTGCGTATAAGCATCAGAAGCACAAAAGCCTGTATAACCCAGTTCACGCCACATACGGCTTACCTCCCCCCCTCCCGCACAAAGGTCTAAAGCTCGACTATAATCTACCTTGCCTGCATTGCGTTGTATGAGTTCGCGGATTTGAGGCTCATGTGGGTTTTGGTAGGCAAGGGCATTTTTTTGATAATATGCCTCACTTCCTTCTTCTTCGTAGGCAAGGCGTAAATGGCGCATAGTTCATGGGGGTTTGTGATGACTTATGCACAAATGCAGTGCCGTTTTAGTTTTTTTGACATTTTAGCACTAAATTTGCGACTGTTCAAGATAAAAAACACCTACAATCTTATTCTATACCCATTTATTGATTAATGAAACCATTGTTTTTATGCTTATACTTGTATTTTTTACTTGCCTGCCCCAGCCTCCAAGCACAAGATAAGCAAATCATAGATAGTTTAAAAAAACGACTGACTATCCAGATTCACGACACCACACGCACTTTAGTCTATCACCAAATATCGCGTGCGTACAGGCACAGCAAGTTTGACAGTGCGTTTTCTTATGCCCAAAAAGGGCTTACACTCGCCCAAAAAATAGGTTTCAAAAAAGGCATAGCCGCCAACACAAATAGTTTTGGCACTATAGAGCTAAACAAAGGCAACTATCTCGTGGCTCTAAAATACGCCCTCGAAGCCCTCAAAATAAATGAACAACTCCAAGACAAAGCCGAAATAGCCAATACCCAAAACAACATAGGCGAAGTGTATCGCCTTTTGCGCAATTATGAAAAAGCCTTGCAATACTACCATGAAGCCCTAAAAGTAAATAAGGAAATAAACTACCCACTGGGCATAGCCATCAACCTAAATAATATAGGCGAAACCTACACTGCACAAGGCAAATACACAGAAGCATTGACATACCTGAATGAATCGCTTGACATTTGTAAAACCTTGAAAGACAAAAGGCGCATAGCTCTCCGCCTCAACAACATAGGCGAAATATACGAAAAACAAAACCAAAATACGAAAGCAAAACAATGTTTTGAGGAAGCACTTAACCTCTTTGAGCAAATCAATAACTACTTGTATCAGTCCGTAACACTTTGCAACCTTGCAAACTTATCACTGAAAGAAGGTGCGCCCAACATCACTATAGCCGAAAATGCCTACCAAATCGCACTTAAAATGAAGGCAAAGCGCGAAATAACCCACGCGCTCAAGGTCATAGTAGCCATACACGAAAAAGACAAAAAATATGAACTTGCCTACCAAGAGTACAAAAAACTGAACCAATACAAAGACAGCATGAACATAGAGGAGGTAGATAAACAAACCAAACAACTCCAATATGACTACGAAATTACCAAAAAAGAAAAAGAAATACTCGGGCTTGAGCATAAGCAAGAAATGCAAGTAACTTATACCATTGCTTTTGGTATAGGCATTTTGTTACTTGTGATATTGATATTCGTGCAGTATTTTAGGAATCAAAATGAAAAGAAAAATCAACAACTACTGACAGAAAAAAACCGCGAAATCATCAGCAGACAAGAAGAACTCATTGCACAAAAAGATGTAATAGACGAACAGAAAAAAGACCTCGAGAAAGCCTACCAACGTATGCTTTGCAACGAAACTGTACTGGAAAAAAGTATTCAAAAATTGCGTGTCAGCGAGGCTTCTATAAAAAGTAGCATCAAGTCCGCCTACGTCATACAGCAGGCTATTTTGCCACATCACGAAAAATTAGACGAACTACTGAATGATTATTTTTATTTGTATCTCCCCAAAGACATCGTGTCGGGCGATTTTTGGTGGGTAAACGAAGTAGAAGGCAAAACCTTCATAGCTACTGTAGATTGCACAGGACATGGCGTATCGGGCGCGTTCATGACCATGATAGGCAACACGCTGTTGGATAAAACCATTCGCTTGAGAGGCATACACAATCCCGCAGAAGTATTGGAAATCATGCACGAAGAAGTCCAAATCGTGCTTAGTCAAAAAGAAAATCAGAATAATAATGGCATGGATATGTCTGTCATTTGCTTGGAATCCATGTCAAAAGACGAAATACTTGTTACTTTTGCAGGTGCAAAACAGACCATTTATTATACTGATACTGAAAATAAAGCCCAAATATTTGAACTGAAAGGCACAAGAAAAGCCATTGGTGGCATACAAAATGAAAGCATATCATTTGAGAATCAAACCATTACACTCAAAAAAGGAAGTTGGATATATACAGGCACAGACGGATTGCCAGACCAAAATAATGTCCAAAGGAAAAGATTGGGCGAAAAACGCCTCAAAGAGCTTATTTTGCAATACCATCATCAGCCTGCTGAAATACAAAAAGAGGCTTTTGAGCAAGCCTTGTACGCACACATGAGCCAAACCGAACAACGTGATGACATCTTGTGGGTGGGTTTTCGGTTATGATTCGCAGGCACAAAAAAACTTGCCTACCCACGCCAGCACTGTTTGAAAGTCAAAGGGCAGGAATTAAATTAGAACAAACCAACTTGCCTGCCCCCTTCCAAGTCCAATAGTTTTTGTTTGGCAGGCAAGCCCCCTGCATAACCTACCAATTCGCCTTGACTGCCAATAATCCTATGACAAGGCACAAAAATAGAAAGTGCATTTGCACCATTGGCAGTAGCCACTGCCCGAATAGCTTTTGGATTTTGCAAACGATTTGAAAGCTGTAGGTAGGTAAGGGTTTTGCCAAAAGGAATCTTTAAGAGTTCTTCCCAAACTGTCTTCTGAAAGTCCGTACCCACCAACAAAAGTGGAACAGAAAACTCCTGCCTCTCGCCTGCTAAATAGGCATTGATTTGGGCTTTTGCTTCAATGATGATGTCGTGTTCCTGCTCCACAAACCTTGCCTGCCCCTGCGAAGTGAGGCGACTATCGATGGCGGTACGCATTTTTCTGTATCGCCAATCACAGACACACAACGCATCTCCCAAAGCCCCCAAGATAAGCTCGCCCAAAGGGGTAGAAAAATATTGAATAGAAATAATAGACATGGGGGAGTTGAGAGTTGAGGGTTGAGAGTTGAGGGTTGAGAGTTGAGAGTTGAGGGTTGAGAGTTGAGAGTTGAGGGTTGAGAGTTGAGAGTTGAGGGATCGGAAGAGCGTCGT
>JAAFJK010000120.1 GCA_013298105.1 Cytophagales bacterium | reverse complement strand
TTCGTTACTTTCTGAGTTTGCGGTGCTGGGTTTTGAGTTTGGTTATGCTATGGCAAATCCTAATTCTTTGGTGGTTTGGGAAGCACAATTTGGAGATTTTGCGAATGGAGCGCAGACTATGATAGACCAATTCATAGCGGCGTGTGAAAGTAAGTGGCATCTGATGAATGGTGTTACTTTATTACTACCTCATGGCTATGAAGGTCAGGGACCTGAACACTCGAACGCACGCCCTGAACGCTTTTTGCAACTTTCGGCAGAGTACAATATGATTGTGGCAAATATCACACACCCTGCCAATCTTTTCCATGCGTTGCGTAGGCAGTTGGCTTGGAACTTCCGTAAACCTTTGGTAATCATGTCGCCTAAGTCGCTTTTGCGTGATAAGCGTGTGCAGTCGGATATGAGCGAGTTTATCAATGGACATTTTCAGGAAGCTATAGATGACAATTTTGTGGAAGCAAAAGAGGTAAAAAAAGTCTTGCTTTGCACAGGAAAAATTTATTATGACCTTCTTGAAAAGCAACAGAAAGACCAACGAAAAGATGTTGCGATTGTGCGTATTGAGCAGTTGCACCCCTTTCCTGCCAAATATGTGCATCAGCTTGTAAGTAGCAAATATGCAAAAGCAAAAGTGCTTTGGGTACAAGAAGAACCCAGTAATATGGGGGCGTGGTCATTCATTCATAGGGTTTATACATACGATAAAATAGAAGTGGTGGCGCGTAAAGAAAGTGCCTCTCCTGCCACTGGTTATGTGAAAACACACCCCTACGAACAGCAAGCGATTATTGATAAAGCATTTGCTTAGGAACGAGTAAAAAATAACTTGCTAATTTTGTTCATCTTTTGCGCTTATGTTTCGTTGCAATAATCATTACAAAACACTGCTTTGCGCTTCTATTGCGCCTTACCTAAACACAAAATATCGTACAAAATCTTTAGCATCTTATTTTCTACTCGTTCCTTAGAAGTATTTACGCTTCAAAAATCTGATTCTTAAAAATTAAAAATATACAAGCCTCTCAAATAAAGAGAGGCTTTATTTTTGGGTGCGATGTCCTTGCCTACCCGCGTGTATTTTAAATAGTTAGAAATAATTTGGGCTTGATATTTGAAAGACTGAAAAAAAAGACTATTTTTGCAACTCAAATGGAAACAGGGTTTAATCTCATGACAAGCGAACAGAAAAAAGCGATACTTCTCCTTAAATCGGTTATTTTTCATTATCATGGACTTGATAATGAGGAAAAGGAGATATTGGACAGTACTGCCCAAAAGTTAGACGCTTGGGAAGAGCTAAAATGGGCTAATGACTTTATTGCGTTGGACTATTATACGGCTTTTGAGCGTGCGCGTGAATTTTTAAATGAAATCGTAGGGAATCTGGACAAAGATACACGCCTACAATATTTAGGCATGGTTTGGGAAGCGAATAATGCTAAAGGGTATGTAACAGAAATGGAAGCTACCGCTATGCTGAAACTTGCGAAGGATTGGCACGTGCAAAAAGAACTCATGATGCTGGTAAGGAAAAAATAACGCCCTTGCCTGCCCCACTACTTAAGTATTTTATTTTATGTTTGAAACGCCTGTTCTTTTCTTGGTTTTTAATCGTTTGGATACCACTAAGCAGGTATTTGCTAAGATTCGTGAAATCCAACCGCGCCAACTTTTTGTAGGGGCTGATGGGGCGCGGGTAGGCAAGGAAGGGGAAGCCGAAAAAGTAACCGCAGTAAGAAAATATATCTTAGATAATATTGATTGGGATTGTGAAGTAAAAACGCTTTTTAGGGAACAAAATTTGGGGTGTGGTAAAGCTGTAAGTGAAGCGATTACGTGGTTTTTTGACAATGTGGAGCAAGGCATTATACTCGAAGATGATACGTTGCCTGATTTGAGTTTTTTTAGGTTTTGTGAGGAGTTGCTGAATTACTATAAAGATGATGAGAAAGTTATGCATATAGGGGGAAGTAATTTTCAAAATGGCAAAAGACATGGAACAGCAAGTTATTATTTTTCTAAATATATACATATTTGGGGGTGGGCTACATGGCGTAGTGCTTGGGCTAAATATAAATTCCAAATGGATTTTAACTATATTCAATACTTAGATACTTATATTAAATTGCCTAAAAAAGAAAATGAATATTGGCAAAAAGTATATAGTGAGGTTGCTGAAGGTAAAATTGATACTTGGGACGTGCAATGGGCTTATTCTTGTTGGATAAATGATGGATTATCTGTTACCCCAAATATAAATTTAATCGAAAATGTAGGATTCGGAGTAGATGCCACACATACAGTCCAAAATAATAATCTTATTATAAAAAATAATAAGCCGCTTAAAATAGAAAATACAATATATACATCTACCATAAAGTTATGTTATAAAGCCGATAGGTATGTGTTTAAAAATATATTTGACACTAAGGTAGATTTTATTAATAAATTAAGAAATATATCATACAAATATTTTCCAAATTTATATAATTTTCTTAAAAAAGCCATTAAGAGGTAAATCCATAAATATCATGAAATGTTCAGTCTGTGAATCTATATTAGCACCATTATTTCAAAAAAAAATAATGTTTAAATATGATGGATACTATCACTTATGTAATAATTGCAAGTTCATTCAAATTACTAATCCCCATTGGTTGGAAGAAGCCTATAGTAGCGCAATCACTTCTACTGATATAGGACTAATAACTCGTAATTTGTATTTTTCAGAAATTATTGAAAAAATAATTCTTAAGTTCTTTAAAAATGAAAATGCTTTTTTAGATTATGGTGGAGGCTATGGATTATTTGTTAGAATTATGCGCGACAAAGGATTAGAATTTTATAGAGAAGATAAATATTGTGAAAATTTATTTGCAAAATATTTTGATAAAAATGATTTGAAGAGTGAAACTAAATTTGAAATGGTAACGGCTTTTGAAGTATTTGAGCATCTTGAAAATCCAATCGAGGTTTTTAAATACTTATTAACCATGTCTGATAATATTTTGTTTTCAACAGAATTGCAGCCTGATAAAGATTTGGAAAATTGGGAATACTTATCGCCTGAAAATGGACAACATATTTCACTTTTTCATTACCAAACTTTACTCAAAATATCAAATCTATTAAATATGCAACTGCATACTAATAAAAAGAGCTTACACTTATTAACAAAAAAAAGATATGATTTTGATATAATACAACACATTGAAAGACCTAAAAATATAATCACTCGTATCATGCATAAAATAGGAAATATATTTGATACGCAAAAGATAGTTTCTAAAAAAAGTCTTTTGATGCAAGATTGGGAATTAATAAAAAGCAAACAAAAACAAGGTTGAAAATGCCACGTATTTTGATAATAAAAATAGATGCCATAGGCGACTATATATTGTTTCGTAATTTTTTGAGTGTTATTCGTGAGAGCGATAAATTCAAAGGACATCAAATTACTTTTTTGGGCAATGAAATATATAAGGATTTGGCACTTACTTATGACAAAGAAGTGGTAGATAAATTTATTTGGCTGAATAGAAAAAAGTTTTCGGAGAATCGCTTATACCGTTGGAAGTTTTTGCTTTCGCTTAAAACTCAAAAATATGATGTATTGCTGAATCCTACATTTTCAAGAAATTTTTATTTTGATGATGAGATAGCTAAAAGTGTTCGTGCAAAACAAAAAATAGCCCAAAAAGGAGATACAAGCAATTCAGCAGAAACTTCTACAGGAAATGCGCACTATGAT
>JAAFJK010000693.1 GCA_013298105.1 Cytophagales bacterium | reverse complement strand
CTGTTGCAGTAGTTAGGTCGGCTTTTTTGATAAATGTGTTGGTATTGAAGTCCCATTGAAAGAATGTGCCTCTGTTTGATGCTCCACCTAAATAGGTCATACCATACATCTTGCCTGCCGAAAGCGTCAAACTGCCCCAAGGCGTACTTCCATTGTTTGCCCCATCAAAATTTACTTTTGAAGTGTAGGTATCAGTTGCAAGATTGTATTCAAAAATAACGCCTACATTATTTGCCCCGCCTGTGTTGGTCATACCATACAAATTGTTGCCTGCTTGTATAAGATTGCCTACAGGATTACTACCTGTTGCTACCACGAAATCAAACTTTTTGGTGTAAATGTCGCCTACAAGGTCATATTCGAACAAAACGCCCATATTATTTGCACCACCTGAATAGGTTACACCATATAATTTTGAATTGGCATATACAACGCTACCACGCGGACTGCTCCCGTTTGTAGCACCATCGAAATCAAATTTCTTGACAAATGTATTGGCTACGGGGTCATATTCAAACAAAACGCCTAAGCTGTTTGTACCCCCCAAATGTGTCATACCGTATAATTTAGTGCCTACTGCAGTAAGCCCACTAAACGGAATCGAGCCATTCGTACCCACAAAATCTATTTTTACGGTTTGCGTATTTGTAACATTATCCCATTCAAAAATAACGCCTTTGTTGTCTGCGCCACCTATGTTGGTCATACCATAAAATTTTCCATTCAAGTAGGTAAGATGTCCTATAGGGTATGTGCCATTTGCCCCTGTAAAATCTATTTTTTTGGTCAAGATATTGGTTTCAGGAGTCCATTCATAGATTGAACCTGCGTTAATGCTTCCACCTGCATTGCTCATGCCATACGCCTTGCCTCCCAGCAAGGTCAATGCGCCTAAAGGATTAGACGCAATCGTATAGGTAAAGTCTATTTTCTTGGTGTAGGTAGTGTTAGTGGGATTCCATTCAAAGATAACCCCTGCAACATTGTAGCCTCCACTCAAAGTCATACCATACGCTTTGCCGTTCATAATGTTTACTGAACCTCTTGGCGATTCTCCTTTTAATCCATTAAAGTCTGTTAATTTGTTAAATGAGTTGAAAGCCATGTTAAATTCAAACAAAGTGCCTTTGTCATTCAAACCGCCCCTATTGGTCATACCATAATATACATTCGGTTCTTTCATAATAAGACTTCCGTAGGGTGTTCTACCATTGTTACCACTACTTCCAAATCCAAATACAACATTCAAGCTATTATCGTCGGGACTCCAAATGAATATACTACCAAACTGATTAAAAGCACCAGACTGTCCAGCAGAAGCCATGCCTATCAGAGAGGTACTGCCCGTAATTGCTTTGAGGTTTCCAAAAGGAAAACGCGCACCTGAAAAATCGCGTCTCTTTGCGAAAGTATTGGTAGAGGGTGTCCATTCAAAAATAACGCCTCGGTCATTTGTACCACCGAATGTTGTCATACCATAAAAACGGGTATTTGACCACGTAAGGCTGCCTTCTGGGTTACGTCCATTTGAGTTATCAAAATCATATTTTTTGAGGTAAGTATTCGTAGTAGGATTCCACTCGAATATAACACCATAGAAATTCGCACCTCCATTTTTTGTCATGCCGTAAAACTTACCTCCGTTTTCGGCTAAGTCGCCTTGTGGCGCAGAGCCATTTGTGTTATTGAAGTCGTGTTTTTTTGTATAGACGTTGGTGGCAGGATTCCATTCAAAGATAACCCCATTGCCTGATGCGCCACCTGTGGGTGTCAGACCGTAGAATATACCATTAAAAAGAGTCAAACTCCCCCTTGGATTAGCCCCATTTGCCCCATCAAAGTCATACATTTTGGTATAAACATTGGTAACAGGATTCCATTCGAATATAATACCCGCATTATTAACGCCACCATTAGGTGTCATACCATACAATTTGCTGTTGTACTCAGTCATTTCGGTACTGTATGGATTTGCGCCTTCTATTTCCGTCATGGTGTAGGGCGTACTGAATGTATTGGTGCTGTTGTCGTAACGCACAATCGCGCCTGTGTTATTTTTGCCACCTTCGGCTGTTACGCCCAGCAATACTTGCGCTTTGGTAGGCAAGTTTAGGAGAAATAGGAACAAAATAAAAGCAAACAAACAGATTTGATTCGTGATTTTGTAGTAAGTAAACATCATAAGAAGTGGTTTGGAAGTGAATAATGATGACATAAAATAGGTTATTTCTCAATGCCCGCGTATTTTTTGTAGATAGCTCGGTAGCCAAACAGACGTGCTATAGGGGCTACTACGTTCATCATGAGTTTTTGGATAGGCACAGGGATACTTGCCAAGAAACTCTTGCTGTCTAAATATTTCAGCGTTACCAATTCTTGTACGATACCCGCTTTGCCGTTAGGCATTTTGCCGTC
>JAAFJK010000475.1:3839-4519 GCA_013298105.1 Cytophagales bacterium | reverse complement strand
GAGATACAGCATTTCGCCCCAGTCGGCACTTGGCGGGAGCGAAAACATCAATAGCTTTTGCCAAAAACGCCCCTTGCCTGCCTGCTGTAGCGTGGCGGGTGCTATGCGTGCCGCGCCTTTGATGACCAAATCCACCAGCCAATAATGGCGTTTTTGGTGCATATATGCAAGTACATCTTGCATCTTATCCTCGCCTTGATAGGCATTGATGATGCCTGGTTCAAATTCAGCGACTAACACCCTTTCCTGCGCGTGGGCAGGCAAGCTCTGAAATAACCGCAAATCGATGCCTTGCGAGTCAGTCTTAAACCAATCCACATACGTCAGTCCAAGCTCCTGCAAAACGGTAGGCAAGTCGGTAGTAGGCATTTCTACAGTTTTTGTAACCACAAATCGGTCTGCCCACGCCATGTACTTCAGCCCCTCCGCATCAGGGGGCAAAAGACTCGAACAGTGGGGCGAAGCCGTAAGATGAAAAGTAGCTTTTTCTTGCTTTTGGTCTGCTACAAGTGCGTGATAAAGATACAATTTTTTATAGCCTTTTGTGTCGGCTTCACTGTAAGCAAAATCGCGCTTATCTGCATCAAAACCTATACAAATGGCATATTTGGCTATGCGTTTCCACCGCCCATGCAAAGCCCCCGAAGCCCCAATATCTATCAAAACAGGCGGATTGGCTA
>JAAFJK010000475.1:0-3829 GCA_013298105.1 Cytophagales bacterium | reverse complement strand
AAACAGGGTGCGCAAATATTTGAGAAAGCATATTGGAGGCTATTTATTTGGGTTGAGTCGAATAATCAATATAATATTCACGTCTGAAGGCAAGTTCAGTATCTTTTTCGAGGCGTGTGGCTTGGGGAACTTTGTATTTCTTGCCTGCCAATATCTGATAAATGGCATCAATGATAGGAGTCATTTTGCCGCCTATTTGCACACTGGAGAGGACTGCTACAAGCGTTTCTTCAGACTGCGACCGCACGAGGCACGTCCTAAAACCGCGATAAAGTCCATGGTGATATACTATGTCAGGGTCTTTTTTGAGAACTTTCCAACCAAAGCCATAGTGCCAATCTCTGTAGTCGCCCTCAGTGGTAGGCGTTACCATGATTTGCCAAGTAGCGGGTTTTAGGAGTTTATTGTTGCGCAACGCCTTGTCCCATTGTATCAAATCTTCGGTTGAGGCGCATACACCCTTCTCCCCTACCATACCATCAAATTGATGAAAGTCCATAAGCACCATACCTTGTGGGTAGGGATAGGCATTTTCATAGCCGTAGGCTCTTTTTTTGTGTATGGTTATCAGTTTATTGATGACTTTGAAGGTCGTTTCGATGCGCATTTCTTGATTACTTGCCAATATTGTGTCTGTTTTTACCTTTACAGTATCTATAGTATTTTTGACATCAAAATTGCCATAGACATTATACACAAACGCCCCTTTCATACCAGCTACCTCAAAAATATTTTTTTGCAAAAACATGGAATAGGGCATTTTACTCACGCGCTCTATCAGCAGCGCGAGCATGACGTAGCCTGTATTGCTGTAGCTACTTCGTTTGCCTGGCGTAAATTCTAATTTGGGCTTATAAACTGCCAAATAATTCAATAAATCTTGGTTATTGATGATTTTTGTTTCGCCATAATGTTTTTGGATATGGTAGCCTATCCCAAAATAGTCAGGCAATCCTGTGCTGTGGTTCAGGAGTTGGCGGATAGTGATGCCATAATACGGAAATTCGGGCAAATACGCCTGTACCATATCATCTAAGCCTATTTTGCCCTGTTCGTAGAGCATCATAGTTGCTACAGCAGTGAATTGTTTGGATACGGAGGCAAGTCGAAAGGGCGTATTTATCGCAAGTGTATCTCTTTTGCCGAGATTTGCCCAGCCGAAGGCTTTATGAAAAAGCATTTTACCTTTTTCAATCACGACTACACTGCCATTGAATTGGTTTTGGTCATAAAGCGTTTGCATTAAGTCCGATATTTGCGTCCTTTTCATTTGCTGGGCATCAAGCGAGTCCATAATTAGGGCGCGTGGGGCAGGCAAGGTAAGTTTGATTTTTTTTAGTTCTTTTGGCTCTTGCGCCAAAAGCGATAGCTGTAAACCCAAATATAGGAGTAAAAACAAGATTTTTGAAGACATTTTTGTATGATTGGAGTTGTTTGTATCTCACAAACAACGGCTTGAAACAATCTTGCAAAATTATACCTTTTTTGCCAATAAAAATAGTTTTGGACTTTTTCTTTCTATCTTGCCTACCCACCACAAAATAAAAACTTGCAAAGAAAAGAACTCAACAAACTTTTTTGAGCAATATGGAAAGAAAAAACAAAAAAATAAAAATATAGTTTGGAAGTTCAACATATTGCGCCTAACTTGCTATGATAAAGCAGGAAAGTCATCTGTTATGAAATTTATTATACCTTATTTTTTGGTCTTGTTTTTTATGCCGCTGAGTAGCCTCAAAGCCCAAAACGAACAGACTCTATTGCAAGCCATAGAAAAAGAAATAAATCAAACCAAAAAAGCCGATATGATGTATCAGCTTGGTTCGTTGTACTTTGCCCAACAAGGCTACCTCAAAGCCACAGAGTATTTAGAGAAAGCCCTCACACACATCGACTTGCCTGCCAAAGCGCAAGACATCAGGCAAAAAATGCTACTGTCATACATCAGACTTGAAAACACTGAAAAAGCCATCGCAGTGGGCGAAACCCTCATCACACAGACAAAACAGCAAGACGACAACGCGTATCTCCAAACACTCAATGCGCTCTCCCAATATGCCCAAAAAATAGCCAAATATGACCTTGCCAAAAAATACAACCAATTGTTGTGGGACTTCTATAGCCTGAAAAATGATACTAAAGCAAGGGCAATCGTAAGCAATAACTTGGGCATAATCTCTGCACGATTGAACGACAAAAAGGCTTCTCAAAAATGGTCTGAAGAATCTATCCAGCTCTATCAGCTTATTTTGCAAAAAGAAACCAATCCCTTAGAAAAAAGCCTTGCCTACATCAACATAGGCGCAACGTACATAAAACTACAGCAAATTGACCTTGCCAACGAAAATTTTAAAAACGCCTTAGAAAATGCAGGCGATAACCCAAAAGCCCAAGCCACTGCACTGAACTATAGCGCGATGGGCAAATACCTCGAAGATGAGAGTGCAGAGGCTATCAGGCTCGCGCTTGATGCCAAAGAGATAGCCATGCAAACACAAGACAGTGAAAACATTATACATGCTTGCCAAACCCTCAAAATGATATATGAACAACAAAATGCAGACAAGGAAGCAAAAGAATATGCCGAAATAGCTTTGAAAGAACAAAAAAAACGGGACAAACAAACCGAAAAAGCACGCGAATTACTGAATCAAAAACAACTCGAAATAGCCAAAAGAGAAGAAGAAATCCAAAGTACCATAGCCCAAGCCGCCAAACGTGATGCGCAAATCCGCGAAGATAAACTCGAGAAAGAAAAACGTGAAAAAGAAATCGAAAACCAAAAACAAGCCTTAACTATTTTACAACGCGACAAAGACCTGCTACAGCGTGATAAAGACCTTGCCAATGCTAAAATAAAAGAACAAGCAGACGAGCAAATCCGTACCAAACAACTCTTTGAAATAGCTTACCAAAAAACAGAAACTGACAAACAAAAACTGCTTGTCGAAAAAGAACAAACCGAAAACGAAAACAAAACAAAAGACCTCCAAACCAAAGGGCGTGAGCTACGATATGCCCACGAACAGCAAAAACTGAAAGATGCCAAACTTAAGCAGGAGCAAACCATCAGGTATCTCGGAACAGGGCTGTTTTTTTTGATTTTGGGCATACTTTTGTACGTTTATCGTAACCTAAGAATTACGCGCAAGCTCAATAATCAAATCCAAGCGCAAAAGGAAAAAGAAACTGCGCTTGAGCGTAGCTTGGCGGATATGCGGGTAAGGCACGAAAAAGAACGCATTGCGCGTGATTTGCACGACAACATAGGAGGACAACTTACCTACCTCGCCCGAACGCTCGCCACTTCTACAGACGAAAAACTAAACGATATGGTAGGTAATGCCATCAAAGAACTCCGAAATACAGTCTGGGCTGTCCAACAAACCGAAGTTACAGCCACAGAATTAGAAGACAAACTTTTTAATCTTGTCGCACAGGTAGAAACCGAAGCCGACATTCAAATCAAATTTGACTTGCCTGCCCATACTACTTTTACACCCGAAAACGGACTAAATATCTTTCGCCTTACCCAAGAGGCACTCCAAAATGCTGTCAAATACAGTCAAGCTACAGTCATTCAAATTTCACTGATACTCAACCCACAAAATAAAATAGCACTCCAAATCGCAGACAATGGCGCAGGGTTTGATTTGCAAAAAGCCCACAAAAAAGGACATTACGGACTTGCGAATATGCAGGCAAGGGCAGAGTTACTGAACGCCTCGTTTGAGATGCACTCCCAGCCCAATCAAGGCACGACCATTCAGGTCATTTTGAATTAACGTCAAATAAACGGTTGTCTGACAATTTTTGTGGTAGTTTTTTT
>JAAFJK010000521.1 GCA_013298105.1 Cytophagales bacterium | reverse complement strand
AATAAGGAAAACTGACCAGTAGTCTGATTTCAGAAATTCAAAAATCCGTTATCATCTGTAAAATCCGCGTTATCCGCGTGCCTCTTTCACAAATTCATGATGTCGTTATCAAAGTTGCCAATGCACCTCAAAGCCTGACAATCGTGGAAAAAAAATATCCTTGCCTGCCCGCGCGGGTAGGCAAGGATAAAACTATTGTAGCAAAAGCATATTCAAAAAAACGGTTTTGTCTTCCAACGTAAACCACGAAAAATACTCTTTGCCCTTTTCTTTCACAATAGCGATATTACCTATAAAATCATCACTCCGCGCTTTGTTATTCACAAGCAATATATTTTTGTTTGTACCTGCTTCTACATAATAAAGCCCCCAATTTATGCCATCTCTGCCGAGCAATACGGTAGGCAAACCATGTGAAATATCCATTTTATAAGGTCCGAACGTCCGCTTGTCATCAAAATGCAAAGAGTATGTGCTATTTCCATTATCTACTACAGCACACCATTTTTCGCCTTCAGGTGCAAATTTCAGGCTAATAATTTTGTTATAAACACCACTGAAGTATTTATCATTCACATACAGCGAATCACGGTTTGCACCCGCTTTTTTTACAACTAAGACTGTTTTTCGGCTTTCGCTCACATAGTATTTATCCACATTGCGCGAAAAAATCCCATCACCTGTAAAATGCAAGTTGCGCGTTTCAGGTACAATGTAGTTGAACTTGTTATAGTCCTTACCCATATCTACAGAAGTTACAGCATTTTGATAAGGTCCATAGATTTTATCATTTGCAAGGAAGTGAGGTTTTTGGTCTTTGATGACAGTAAGTCCATAGTTTGCACCTATAGTGAATATACTTTTAAAATCAAAAGCAGGGTTTCGCGCCCAGCGTTGTTCAAAAGTCCCTATCTCGCCTGTATTTGTAACGACTGTAAAGTATTCAGGCTTTTCATTTTTGGTTTCTGCCAAAAGTACCCAACGGTTGTGTTTGTGTTTACTTTCTATAAAATGAAAATCATATACATTTTTGTAAGGACCTACTTTGGTACCGTCATGAAAATCTACAAAAAATTCTTCGGGGTTTTCGTTGTGAATGATAGCCCACCTTTGTCCATCTTCGCTGAGGTAATAGTTGTAGAGGGATAAATAAGGTCCGTGCGCTTTGCCATTTATAATCACTTCGGTTGTACCTTTTTCTTGGTCAAGTAACACATAAGCCCAAGCCTGTTGTGTTACTTTCAAGCCTACAGGGTAAAGCGGTTGTTTGTGTGTGCCTATTTCTTTGCCATTAAAAACCACATAACTTTCCTCCCCTTTTGAGTCTATAAAGCCCCAAGTATCTAAGTTGAAAGTAGGTTTTTCTACCAATTTGCGGTCGAAAGGTCCGTATATTTTTCCTTGAATGTGGTAGTTGCGACTAAATTTTTTGACATCTGCCGTAACGACTATATAGCCTGCTTCGTCTTGGTGCAATCCAAGTGCATTCTCGTCATACGCCACTACTTCATTGGAGGTAAGGGTATATATTTTCTCTTTTTTGAGGGTTTCTTGCGCCCATGCAGGCTTGCTCAGCAGGGCAGGCAAGAAAAATATAAATAAGGTTAGGCGTATATTTTGTAACAGGCTCATAGAAACTTCTAAAACTATATAATACGCAAAAATCGCGCAAAACGTTTTGTTTTTTTGATATTTCATAACTATTTAGCCCAAATACTGATTTAAAGTATATGCCTAAGTTTAATTGAAAGAGTGTTCTAAAACCTCTTTTAGACTTGCCTACCCAAAGGTCAATACTCTACAATCTCGCACTCAGTTCGGCGGTTCATTTGCCTGCCTTCAGGATTGTCGCTTCCGTCTTTGTTTTGATTGGCAGAGATGGGCTTGTGGAATCCGTAGCCTTGATAGCGCAATCTATCCACAGATACACCTTTTTCAATCAAATAATCCATGACCATTTTGGCACGTTGGGTAGAGAGGATACGGTTCTTTTGGTCAGTACCTATGTTGTCAGTATGTCCTGCTATTTCTACTTTGGCGGTGGGGTATTTTTGCAAAAACGTAACAAAGCGTTCGAGTTCGGGGGTAGATTCTTTGCGCAAGGTCGCCTTATCAAAATCAAAAAACACACGGAGGCGAGTTTTTGCTCCTTTTTGCATCTTTTCCAAAGCCAAATCTACTATAAACTCTTGGTCTTTGTCGCTTTTGGGTATCGTTACTGTCTGTGAATCAAATAGATAACCAGCTTTCTCAGCCCTCACAAGATATGTATGCCCTTCGGGTATCGGGTCTTGCCTGTATTCGCCCGAAACGCCATTTGTGCGTTGTTCAGCAATGCTTTCATTTTCGCCCATATCTATAATGCTTACGTCTGCTTCGAGCGGCATTTTGCTATTTTTGTCTGTTACTTTTCCACGCAGGAGAGAGCGGACTTTTTGCTCTGTGGTGGTAGTCGTTATTTTAGGTGGTTCTATGATTTTGATGCTGGGCGGGTTTACTTTCAGTTCTTCTTCTTTTTTGCGATTTGTGATAAGATTCAGATTGGGCTGTGGCATGAGTATGACGTAGATGTCTTTTTCGCCTTGTCCGCCTTCTTTGGGAGAGGCATAATAGCCATGTCTGCCATTGGCAGAGATTACAAAATAAATGTCATCATCTGCTGTATTGATAGGAAAACCTAAGTTTTCGGGTTTTGTCCATGTACCATTTTTAAGTTCAGATTTGAAAATGTCATATCCGCCCATCGTGGTATGTCCGAGTGAGCTAAAGTAGAGTGTTTTGCCGTCAGGTGTGATAAAAGGGGCATCTTCGTTGTAAGGTGTATTGAAGTTTGCGCCTAAGTTGGTAGGTTTTCCCCATTTTCCTTTGTCGTCTTTTTCGCATTTCCAGATGTCAAGTCCACCCGCGCTACCTTCTCTGTTGCTGGCAAAATAGACTGTTTTATTGTCTTCTGTGATAGAGATAGAAGTTTCGTGTTCTGAAGAATTGACGGCTTTGAACTCCTCTACTGAACTCCATTTGATGCCGTCTTTGGTAGTGCTGTAATATATATCGCCTGTACCACGTGCATCATCGCGGTATATAAAAAGCTCTTTTCCATCAGGCGAGAGCGCGATACAAGCGTCATGGCGTTTGCTATTCACAGGTGAGCCAAGATTTTTTGGGGTACTCCATTTGCCTTCTTTGTCGCGAAAAGAAATATACATATCCTCACAAGGCATACCATCATTGCTGTCTTTGCAGTCGCCTGTAGTATCATCACGCCGAGAGGTAAAAACCATCACAGATTCATCTGCCGATATGACAGGGGCGTAATCAGGATAATGCGAATTGATGACCTTGCCTACGTTTTCTATCTGGGCATCTACAGGTGCATTTACATAGTTTTCGCCAAATTCACATTCTTTGATACGTTTTCTACATTGTTTTAAAACCTCGTCCAAGTGTTCTTTCTCATCTTTATCACGCCCTACGAGTTCGAGCCTTTTTTTAAGGTCTGTTTCCATTTCTTTAAAGAGCTTGTCAGCTTCTTTAAAAAGGTTATTGATTTGATAGGCTTCCGCCAAATAGCCCTTGAGGTCTTTGTCGTATTGGGGGCGGGTTTTGTAAAGTTTTTGTAGGAAAGGCAGGGCTTTTTCGCGGTGTCTTCCATTCAAATACGCAAAGCCCGTCCCAAACAGTGCTTCAGCATTGTCAGGTTCTTGTGCAAGGGCTTTTTCGAAAAGAGGCAAAGCGAGCGCAAATTCTTTGTTTTCTATGTATTTTTTGGCATCACTCAAAAGTCGCTTGACAGACTGAGCAGACAAATCAAAATGCCAAGACGTAGCAAGAAAGAACAGTAAAAATATAGTTTTTTTCATAATCATAAAGGAGATAACTTTAGAACGTTTGGGCAGGCAAGTTATTTTCAATATCGTAAAATATGTGCCGCAATGGGCTTGAATAAAGCCCAAAAAATGTTATTTAAATAAAATTTCACTACCTTTGCAAATACAAATTTCCCTAAATCTCTATGAAAAAATTATTCAAAAACTTGCTGTGCCTCCTCGCTTTTGGCTGGATACTGCCTGCACAAGCCCAAATGA
>JAAFJK010000062.1 GCA_013298105.1 Cytophagales bacterium | reverse complement strand
CTTCTACCCTCCCACCTTTTTACCCTTCTACCCTTTTACCCTTCTACCCTTCCACCCTTATTCCCAAAACTCCTTGCCTTTGAGATTGATAAAGCCCTTTTTGCCATTGCGCTCTGTGTAGGCAAGTCCATGCTCGAAGTCGCGGGCTATGTCGTACTTTAGTGGAATGACCAACGCGCCTTTTTGATTGATGTAGCCTGACTTTGAGCCATTGGTTACGACTGCCAGCCCCTGCGAAAACGAACGGCAGGTCGGGTAGGCAAGGGGCTGGAGCATTTTATTTTCCTCGTGCAGTAGGCAAGGTTGTTTTTTGTCCATTACTATAGCTATGCCCTCTTTGAAATCTTCAGCTTGCTCAAAGCGTGGCTCGATAAAGACCTTGCCTGCCTTGTCTATGAAGCCTATTTTGCGGTTTTTCTCTATGCGGGCATAGCTTTCAGACATCGGAAAGATAAAATCATAACTGAATGGCACGACTTCATTGCCCTGAATGTCTATCGCGCCCCATTGCCTGCCCTTTTGGGCAAAAGCTATGCCGTATCGGAATGGCTCTATTTTGTCAAAAACAGGTTTTACAATGACCTTGCCTGCCTCATCTGCTACACCAAACGCATCACCTTCGCGGAACGTGATGCGTCCGCCACTTGCCTGCACATAGCGGTTGTACTGGAATGGCACGACAGTTTTGCCTTTCAAATCAATGAATCCGAACTTGCCTGCCTTGCCTGCTTTGCACTTGCCTGCTTCGGGGGCAGAGAGTTCGTCATATTCGAACGGAATGACTGTATCGCCTTCATTATTGAGTGCGCCCCATTTGCCTTCGGGTTCTTTTTGGGCTAAGGCAATGCCTTCTATAAATTTTTCAAGTTTGGCATATTGAAAAGGCACAACTTTTTTGCCTTGAGCATTCAAGTAGCCCCACTTGCCTGCCTGCTGTGCCAAGATACGGTTATCGGCACAATCCCACGCCCAGTCATATTCGGGTGGTATGACGATTTGATTATTGTTTTTGATGAATCCGTACTTATCTTTGATTTTTACACGCGCTATTTTTTCTCTAAATAAGCCCACCGCTTCATATTGGGGCGAGATGCACATCTTGCATGAGTCATCTGCAAATCCCCACAAAGCCCCTTTTTGATAGGGAAAAAGAGGGATTTGCTCAAGCGATTCGCTGGTAGGTGTTCCACAACCCAAAACAAGACTCAATAAGAGGTACGAGGTAAGAGATAATAATCTGCACATGACATTGAAAAAAAGTAACTATTTAGCCCCCTGCCCCAAAGGGGAGTTTTATGTAACTTTCAGTTTAGACTTGCCTACCAAAATGCCAAACTTTGGGGCAGAGGGGGGCTAAATAAATAACTTAAAAACTACTCACAATTGAAAACGTTACACCACTTGAAGCAGGCACAATCCTACAAATACCACCCACACAGACCAAGCCCGCACGTTGTCTGCCCACATTCAGCGAAAAGCGATTGGCATTTTTGACATACGCAAAACCGCCATTGTAATAGTGAATCGGCACACCCACGCGCACACCGTTATAGTTTATCTCATCAAAAACATAAAAAAACCATCTCGGCGCGAGGCTATACTCTATCATACCCATCATCCACGAGCCAAAGTCTTGATTTGTGCCTAAATGCTGAAGCTCCATGCGGAGAGATTGTTTTTTATTGATTTTGTAGAACATATCCAGCACTACAGTATGTGAGCTGATAAGCCCAAAACCTGTCGTGCCTTCTATTTGGTCTTTGTCATATTGCAAATATACATATTTTGCAGTAATTTTGAAGTCTTTACTAAATTTTTTATTGATTTCTATGTTGGCATCTTGAAAATAGGTACGTTTTCCCAAAGCCCAAAACTGGGTAGTATCTGCACTGTTGGCAAGTGCATAGTTTATGGCTATTTCCATGCCGTATTTTCCGCCAAGTTTCGAGCCTTTTTTGAGCGAATATGTAACATCAGCTTGCAGGGCAGTTTCGCCTACAGTCTGTACGGCATAAGGATAAAGCGTAAGCAATCTGTAGGTATGTTGGGTAGTATTGGCAGGGATATAATTTACCCAAAGTCGGTTCGCAATGGCGCGTCTATCTGAGCGCGTATCCATATTGGCTATTCTTTTGGCAGAAAGATTGATGGCTACATTCTGGAACGCATAGCCTACATTCACGAGCGCGGCTGTCCCCTTGCCTACCCTGTAGCGGTTCATTTCGGTAGGGTCGTTCGTCTTATGGACATACTCTGTATAAAATGTAAACGCGCCTTTGCTTACTGATAGCCTGCCTGCGTACAGTTCAGTTTGGACAGGAATGTTATTGAGCGTACCTGAATAGGCTTGGTAACGGCTTACAAGGCTACCGCCAAGCGTTACACGCCAATCTGCCAATTTGGTAGAATCCAATTTCAAAATCTCGTGCAAATATGCTTCAGCATCTATCCCGCGCACCGTACCATCACTTTTATCAAAGCCATCACGTTGCTTGCCTGTCAGCCCTTGCACACGCACCTTGCCTGCAAAATTATACTTTGCCATGACTCCATCTATGGAGTTGTCAATGCCGAGCTGTCGCTGTTCTTGCGCTCTAAGAGCCACGCCACTGCCAAATTGGGCGTAAAAATTGCCGACCGTAACCTCTAAATCATCACTTCGGTAGGTAAGGTAACGGTTCGCTATGCCTGTCCCCCTGAAGTTTGAGGGATAACCCAAAAGAGGGGGCGCGTAATGCTCATATCGAAGCCCTGTCGTGAATTTATCTAAGGTATAATCGAGCTTTAGGTAGTTGTTGTTGCCTATTCGCTCTGGGGGAGGCAAGGCTTTGATGCGCTTGTCTTCCCAATAAAATTGGAAATCGGATTGAAAGCTACCCGATACGCGCCCTTTTTTATCTTGTGCGAGCGCGGGCAGGCAGGCAAGGCAGAGGTAGGAAAGAAAGAGAAAAGTAGTTTTGAACATTGGGTAAATATTTTTGAAACGCAAATGTAGTGTTATTTTGTTTTTTCAACAAAAAAGTTTAGCTTTGCACCACGATTTGAAACATTGGCTTTGAAGAATCAGTATTCCGATACCTCGTACTTCAAATCTCCTACTTCAAACCTCACATGGCTCTGTAGTTCAAGGGATAGAATAGAAGTTTCCTAAACTTTAGATTCGGGTTCGAGTCCCGGCGGAGCTACAAAAATTTAATAATCCATGCACAAAATAACGCTTGAGGGATTAGATTTTTTTGCCTATCATGGTTTTTTGCCTGCTGAGCAAGAGATAGGCAATCACTATAGGGTGGATATTTCAGTAGAAACGGACATCAGCCTTGCCTGCCAAACAGATGCGCTCGATGATACTATAGATTACAGCTTACTTTATATGCTGGTAGCCGAGCTGATGCGCACACCTACTAAATTGCTTGAGCATATCGCCCACAAGATACTAACTACTACATTTGCTACCTTTCCTACCGTACAGACTGTAGAGGTATGTGTAGCAAAACAAAACCCACCTTTGGGTGGGCTGTGTCATTGGGCAAAAGTTACTTTGAAACTGGATAGGGACGCTACTTTTTAGCTAAATAGGCTTGCAATTCGTCCACGCTCATGCTAAAGTCAAACACATCATTGACTTGATAGAAGTTCTGCTTGTCATATACATAGTCATACACCCATTTAGCAAACTCCAATTTAGTCTGCTCAAAGCCAAATAATTTTAATATTTCCCTTGCCTGCCCTGTGGATACACAATAATACTTTATTGCTTGTTTGGCGGTATTTTGTTTGGTATCTTCAAAAGACTGGACTTTGATATTATTCAAGAGTGCGTAAAAATCCTGCTCATTCATTACCAATCTACAGCCGTTTGTAGTAGCTTCTCGGTCGCGCTCTTGGGGCTTGGGGCGTGTTTGCACATCAGGATGAGGTCTTCTGGGGTTCGTCTGGATTTCTATATCAGGAAAAGACATGGGCGGAATTTTGAAAACGCCTCCCGCGCCTTTGATGATTTCGACCATTTGGTTGGGAAAGCCTGTAGAGCTAAAAAGGCGCACTTGATAAATCCCTTTTCGGTTGCGTTTTACTTGATATACAAGTTCAGCATCTTGTGTGGGCGAATTGGGGATAAAAATGGATTTATCTACTTCAGGTAGGTTTTCGTTTTCAAATACGATTTTGACTTTCCAAGCATTGCCTGTTTGTTCAGGTACTTTTACATTTTGGAGGGCTTGTTGATTTTGGCGCACACCATTGACAACTACCCAAAAACGCTCTCCACTTTCGGCAAAAAAAGTAAGCGTGATTTTGTAATTATTGGCTTGTTGGGCTTGCGCGGTCGGGCAGGCAAGGAGCAAGACTATAGAAGCGAGGAGGCAGGCAAGGCGTATCATGGGGTGTATTACATATCTTTAGGCAAAATTATAAAAAAAATAAATAGGTTCGTGTTTTTGGCGGTTTGTTTAACCGTACATTAACAGACAAACCTATTTTTTCCTTGTGTAGAAAATTTCGTGTTATAAAAAAAAACATTTTCTTACTCCTTGTTGTACTGCCTGTAGTGCGCCCATTTATCGAGAGCTTGTTGAAAGTCGGTAGGCAAGGGGCATTCGAAGTACAGCCATTCTCCCGTCATGGGGTGTGTAAAACCAAGCGACTTCGCGTGCAATGCCTGACGTGGCAAAAGCTGAAAACAATTTTCCACAAAAGATTTGTATTTTGAGAATACCGTTCCACGCAAAATATTACTTCCACCATACATCTCATCATTGAAAAGCGGATGCCCCAAATGCTTCATGTGTGCGCGTATCTGATGCGTTCTGCCTGTTTCAAGATTGCATTGCAAGAGCGAAACGTAATAATAGCTTTGTATCACTTTGTAATGTGTAATGGCATCTTTGCCTCTTGAGGCATCAGGAATAGCCTCCGTAACACGCCTGTCTTTCATACTTCGCCCCAAATTCACATGGATAGTGCCTTGCGCTTCTTTGGGTTCGCCCCACACGAGCGCGAGGTACGTCCGCTCGATGGTGTGGTCAAAAAACTGCTTTGCTAACTTCGTAAGTGTTTCGTCATGTTTGGCTATCACAAGCAATCCAGACGTATCTTTGTCAATGCGATGCACGAGTCCTGGTCTTCCATCGGCATTGGCAGGCAAGGACTGGAAATGATGCAACAAGCCATTCAATAGTGTACCTGTCCAGTTGCCATGTGCAGGGTGGACTACCAATCCTGCAGGCTTATTCACTACCAGCAAATATTCATCTTCAAACACTATATCCAATGGCATTTCTTCAGGCAACACCTCTGTATCACGTGGCGGGGTAGGCAAGGAGAGCGTAATCTCGTCCAACGGCTTGACTTTGTAGTTTGCCTTTTCGGGTTTTTGATTGACTAAGATAAAGCCATGGGTGATAGAATTTTGGATTTTGTTGCGGGCGATATTTTTGGACTTCATGACCAAAAACTTATCCAAACGCAAAGGCATTTGTCCTTTATCTACTACGTACTTATGATGTTCAAAGAGTGCATCATCTTCATTTTCTTCTATGTCCAGCGTGTCTTCGTTCATACGTTTATTTATTTTTCTGCAAAAATGCAAAAAAAAGCTGTCGAAAAACGTTTTTACCTTAAAAATTCCTAAAAACAACGCTTGTCAAGGTCTGCGACCATAGACAAGCGTGCAAAAATAAACAGCCTTAAAAATAACTTTTTATACGCGCTCGATGATAGTTGATACTGCCATACCACCACCCACACAAAGCGTAGCCAAGCCCATTTGCTTGTCTTGACGCTCAAGTTCATCTATCAAAACACTCATGATTACCGCCCCTGTAGCCCCAAGCGGGTGTCCCATAGCTATCGCACCGCCGTTGGGATTCATTTTGGCATAATCCACCCCTAAAATATCCGCATAAAGCATCGGCACAACTGCAAAGGCTTCATTTACCTCAAAAATATCAATGTCTGATATATTCATGCCATTTCTCTTGAGTAATTTTTGGGTAGAGGGTGCGGGACCTGTAAGCATGATAGTAGGCTCTGAACCTATGACAGCGTAAGAATGTATCTTAGCACGTGGCTTCAATCCTGCCTTCTTGCCTGCCTCCTCCGAGCCTATCAACAAAAGAGCCGCCCCATCAGAGATTTGCGAAGCATTGCCTGCGTGGTGTACGTGATTGATGGTCGCAAGTTCAGGATATTTTTGGAGTGCAAGCGCATCAAGTCCGCCCATTTGTCCCATCATCTCAAAAGCAGGCTTAAGTTGTGCAAGGGATTCGGCAGTCGTATCGGGACGTATGCCTTCGTCATGCTCAAGGATATTCAATCCGAGTACATCTTTTACGGCTACGCGCCCTTTTTTGAAATGTCCATTTTGTTGGGCATAGTGCGCTCTGCGGTGCGACTCAGCCGCAAATTTATCAAGGTCTTCGCGCTTGTAGCCATATTTTGTAGCTATCAAGTCTGCCGAGATGCCTTGTGGGACTATTTTGTGCCTGCCTATGATTTCAGGACTTGTAAAGAGTGCGCCTCCATCAAAGCCCATCGGCACGCGCGACATAGATTCTACGCCACCTGCTATCACAAAGTCATACATACCCGCCATGACGTGCGCCGAAGCCATATTGATAGCTTCCAATGCAGACGAACAGAAGCGGTTGATTTGCACACCCGCCACGCTTTGCGCATAGCCTGCTTCAAGCACTGCAGTACGCGCAATGTCTGAACCTTGCTCACCTACAGGTGTTACACAACCTGCAATAACGTCATCTACCAAACTTGTATCTAATTGATTGCGCTCATGGATAGCTCTCAAAAGCGTACTCAAAAGTGTTACAGGCTGTACTTCATGCAGTGTGCCATCTGCTTTGCCCTTACCGCGAGGGGTGCGCACTGCGTCATAAATATATGCGATTGCCATATTGATTTTGGGATAAAGTGTATTTCAAAGTACAATAGTATGCAATCCTACTATTTTTTCAAAGAAAAAAGAGAAATATTTTTTTTTATTTATTATAAGTATTTCATTATCAATATTTTAATCTTAAATTTAGCTTACAACTTGGGTAGGCAAGTTGTGATATTTCGGTTCTTAAAAAGTTATTACGGAACAGGCTGTAGCACAGGCTTCCAGCCTGTCGTTTTCAAGTCATAAACAGGCTGAAAGCCTGTGCTATAGTTTTGCCTCCGCAATAACTTTCGAAGAACCTTATTTTTTTAATTTTCTCGGTTGGCAATCCGTTTACGGTTGTCAATCCGAGAAAATTAAAAAAATAAAATGTTGATTATCAATTATTTATATTTTTATTGCTTTTCCAATTGAGCAAAAAAAACTACCACAAAAATTATCTGATAACCCAAAAATGAAATTGTACAGTGGTCTGAAGCACGACAAAAG
>JAAFJK010000317.1 GCA_013298105.1 Cytophagales bacterium | reverse complement strand
AGGTAGGTAAGTACATTGTCTATAAAAAAATCGTAAAAGAATGATAGAACCACAACCTTCAAAAAGTTGGTTGTCTGACAATTTTTGTGGAAAAACATTTTTTGAGCAGGTCTATGGTTTAAGAAATGCCTTTTTGCTCAATAGGATAGGATAGGGTTTTAAACCCTACTGATTACCCACAAGTTTCTTGGAAATGCCATTGAATATATAAGTGTTTGAAAATCAATGTTTTATTTTTTTTGTTTTTTCGGTTGGCAATCCGCTCGCGGTTGTCAATCCGAAAAAAACAAAAAAAAGACCACGCTTTTTAGCAAAGAAATAACAGTTCTTGAGATAATTTGCGGTCTTTTTTTTCGGACCCGCAACCGAAAAAAAATGTTTGTTTTTTACTTTAGTAAGAGCCAAAAAATAAGCGGAATGAATATGGTGCTTTTTTTTGCTCAATAGAATAGGGTTTAAAACCCTATTCTATTGAGCAAAAAAGGCGTTTCTAAAGGAAATACAGTATCAAATATAATCATTCCATTTATTTTTGAAGCCTTACTTATCAGCTTATTTTTTGTACCTCACTAACCAAATAATTAAAACAAGATTTACACATTAACAAATTGATTTACAAATAGTTAATTATTGTAAATTCTATAAATTTATTATGTCTGTATGAAACAGGTAGCAAATTCATATAAAAATTGTATATTTGCGCCTAATCTATTATTATTATATTTTCAATGGAACTAAAAAAAATCGTAACAATTTCAGGAAAAGGTGGGCTTTTTCACGTCCTGAAACCAGCTAAAAATGCCATTATTGTAGAGTCTATAGATGACCAAAAAATACGTACTACAGTGCCTACTTCGGCGCGTGTATCCGTTTTACAAGAAGTGGCAGTCTATACCCTAAACGCTGACGGCTCTACACCGCTTGCCGAAGTGCTTAAGTTGATACAAGCTAAATACCCAGAAGGGCTTGAAATAGACATCAAGAAAACAAGTGATGCAGATTTGAGGGCATTCATATTGGATATTTTGCCAGACTATAATGCCTCCAAAGTGTATATTTCTGACATCAAGAAGCTCATCACTTGGTACAATATACTCTTGAAATACGCGCCTGAAGTATTCTCAGAAGTAACAGAAGAAGTAGCCACAGAAGAAGCCGAAAACAAAGAGGAGGTGCAAGCATGACCTTAGCACAAATGCAAGAAACCGCGCACTTTATCCAAAGTCGCACTTCATTAAAACCTCAATTTGGTATCATCTTGGGTACAGGTTTGGGGGGGTTGATTCAAGACATTGACATACAAACCACTATCCCTTACGAAGAAATACCGCACTTTCCTGTATCTACAGTAGAGTCGCATAGTGGAAAGCTCATTTTTGGTACTTTGGCAGGCAAGGCAGTGGTAGCTATGCAAGGACGTTTTCATTTTTATGAAGGCTACACCATGCAACAAGTTACGTTTCCTGTTCGTGTCATGAAGCTATTGGGTATTGAGCGTCTGCTCGTGTCAAATGCAGCAGGTGGACTGAATCCAAATTTTCAAATCAGTGATTTGATGATTATCAGCGACCACATCAACCTCCTTCCTGACAATCCTTTGATTGGTAAAAATATCCAAGAACTGGGCGTGCGCTTTCCCGATATGCTTGAGGCTTACGACAGCAAAATGATAGCCCAAGCTACCGAGATAGCAGGCAAGTTGGGCATACGCACACATCAGGGCGTGTATGCAAGTGTTTCAGGTCCAAACCTTGAAACGCCTGCTGAATACAAGTTTTTGCGCATCATTGGCGGAGATGCTGTAGGTATGTCCACTGTACCCGAAGTAATCGTAGCAAGGCAGATGGATATTCCTACTTTTGCCATTTCGGTTATTACAGATTTGTGTTTTGAAGGTTCTTTGAAAAAATTGACTTTAGAAGAAGTCATCGCTTCTGCACAAAAAGCCGAGCCAGATTTGGTACGCTTGATGAAAGAACTTGTACAGTTGTATTAAAGCTGTAGGGGCAATCCTTTGTGATTGCCCTTTTTTTTCTCCTGTATTTTTTTGAGTGATAATATAATTTTGGCTCTTCGAAAGTTATTGTGGAGGCAAAACTGTAGAACAGGCTTCCAGCCTGTTTATGACTTGAAAACGACAGGCTGGAAGTCTGTGCTACAGCCTGTTCCGTAATAACTTTCTAAGAGCCATAATTTTTAGACACTTTTCTTTTTAGGAGGCAAATGATACAGGAGTAGTGATGCTGTAAGCATCTCCTGTTCCTTTAGCATCGCGCAAAATACCGACAAGGGATTCTTACAGAATGACTACTTTTTTTGAATACAAATTAGTAAAGTCGCTATCAAAATGATATGTTTCACTACGTTCAGCATCACAAATAAGCCAATTACTTGGAAAAATACAAGAGGCTTTTTTTGTTTTTTCTGATTATTGCACTTTTTTCGAAAGCTGTTAAATGTTCATTGACAAATGTCCCATGTCAATAATTATTTCGTTTGCTATGTTGCGCTTTTTTCAAGAAAAAAGCTATAGTTATTTCGTTTGCTATGTTGCGCTTTTTTCAAGAAAAAAGCTATAGTTATTTCGTTTGCTATGTTGCGCTTTTTTCAAGAAAAAAGCTATCTTTGCAAAAAATGATATTTATGAACATTGGAGATAGAGTGCGCCTCGTGCATGGCAATGAGGAAGGCATCATTAGCAAAATACTGGACAAAAATCTGATAGAAGTCGAGATAGAAGACGGCTTCAGGATACCTGTCCGAAGGTCAGAGATTGCACTTGTAAGTATGGAGGAGCAGGCGCGTTTTGGCTCTAAAATACAATTCGCTACCCATGAGAAAGAAAAAGGGGAAACACCTGTTTTAGCCCAAAAAGGCATTTATACCGCTTTTGTGATGCTCAATGACAAACAAGGGGCTTTGTATCTTTTGAATAATACAGATTTTGATATGCCTTTTACGATAGGGCGCGAAGTGGTAGGCAAGTATCAAGCACTGCGCACAGGGGTATTGCTGCAAAGAAACGTCCAAAAAATAGATGAATTTCTAATCGCAGATTTTGATAATTGGGGGACTTTTATGTTCCAATTCCTATTTTACAGGGTGGGACATGAAGCACCGCGCGAACCACTTACTTGCAGAATACGCTATCGTGCCAACTCTTTCTTTAAAAATAAGGCAACAGCCCCTTTATTGAATAAAGAAGCATATCTTACACAGCTCGACGAGCAGATGCAAGAAGTCAAGGAAGTAAAAGAAGTCAAACAAATGCCTTCCGAGCCTGTTACACAGCCCAAAATAGACGTGCATAAGCTCAAAGAGGCTATGCTCACACCTACAGAAGCAAGTAACTTAGAGAAAAATCTTGCTAAAACTATCAAAAAACCTATGTCAGAAGTGGATTTGCACATAGAAGTTCTCAGCAAAGACCATACAAGCCTGAATACTACCCAAATGCTTGAGCTACAAGTAGCAACTTTTGAGAAAGCATTGGAAAACGCTATAGCTTCAGGTATGAAAGAAATCATATTCATACATGGGGTAGGTACAGGCAAATTGCGTACAGAAATCCACAAACGATTGAATGGACACCCAGACATTAGCTTTTTTGCAGATGCACGCAAAGAAAAATTTGGTTATGGTGCTACCGAAGTAAGCCTAAAATAAAATGGTGGTGTTGAAAATGTAATGTTGGTTAATCATGCTGTAAGGAATAAAAATAAAATAACATGATAATTTCACTTACGCGAAGCCACGCTGTAAGCGTCTATTGGTATTGCCTAACTGCGTAAAAGCTCAATAACAGACGCTTACAGCGTGGCTAAATATTCTCAAGTTATTTTTTGCTCGTTCCTAAGAATCCCCGTTCATCTAAGTATGTCGTTCATTGAAGTTTCCAACTTCAATGCAAAGGTTTTGCGGTTTGTAACCGCTACGCCAAAGGCGAACAGTTATGCTACTACAGTCCTTTTTCTTGCCTACCGTGTGAGCAGGCAAGGAAGTTTTAGTTTTATGCCCAAACCTCCATAAGAGCCTCTTTGGTAACACCTAATTGTTCCATACGAAACTGAATAGCCTCTATAGGGTTAGGCTTTGGAAATGGAAAAGTCTTTTTTTCATACGCCTCTACCAATACAGCCAATACCTCTAATTCGTCCCCTTCGGGTGTGGCAGGCAAGACATTTTGTTGCATCAACGCATAGATGCGAGCAAGGGCAATGTCATGTTGTTCTGGAGTTTTAATTGTTTTTAACATATTCTATGTTTTTTGCATCAATTTTATCGTATTCGTTGTGAGAACCTATCCAAATAACGAACACAAGACTAAATTTGTATTCAATATCTACAATAAGTCTAAAGTCGTTGCCTTTTATGTTGAAAACGAATCGTTTATCGCCCAAAATGGAAGCATTTCGATACTGTTCTTTGAGTTGTTGAGGTGTTTGCCAATCAGCATTTTCTGCCTCATCTGCCCAAGCCAATAAAGGTTGTTCTGCTGTAGGATTTTCTTCCCAAAACTTTTTTAGGGTACTTCTTGCTATAATCCGCATATATTTCTACTAAAAAAAATGCCTCACGCCCAAAGTTATTGAATGTGAGGCAAATTAGTTTACACCTTCTCAATTTTCACTTCAAAAGCAAATTCTTCTATCTCAAATACTTGTCCTTCCACTTTCGCATCAAAGGCAAGGTCGAGGGCTTGCGTTTCGGTGCAGATGTAAGTCGAGAAAGCAGTGAGGGCAGTTTGTACTTCAGCGTATTGATTGCTGGCTACGATTTTTATCTTGTCTTGCACCTCGAAGTTGCTGTCTTTGCGGTAGTTTTGAATACGGTTCACGAAGTCGCGGGCTATGCCTTCCTGACGCAATTCGGGCGTTATCGTAACGTCCAATGCCACTGTGATAGTATCTTCTGAAGCTACCGAAAGTCCTTCTACTTCTTCAGATGCTACCAATACGTCCTCTAATACCAACTCGAAACCAGCCTTGCCTACCGAACCGCCACGCTCAAGCACCGCTATCTCATCGCGGTTGAGCAACTGCACTGCGTTCTGTACGTCTTTCATTTGTTGCTTGTATTTCGCGCCCAACGTCTTGAAATTGGGTTTCACGCTTTTTACTACAATACCGCTATCGTCAGAAAGAAAATCTATCATTTTCACATTTACCTCGTCTTTGATGATGTCCGCCACGTGGCTTACCTGCTCTATTGTTTTCTTGTCCGAGATAGGCAAAAGGATTTTGCTCAAAGGTTGGCGCACACGAATATTCAATTTCTTGCGGATAGAGTGCGTAAGCGAAGAAATGGTTTGCGCAAGGTGCATTTTTTCCTCCAAATCTTGGTCTATCGCATTTTCTTGCACAGCAGGAAAGGCAGTCAAATGTACGGATATATTTTTGTCGCGCTTCGTAACGTTATTCAAATCTGAAAATAACTTTTCAGCATAAAAAGGAGCTACAGGTGCCATCAATTTAGCGATAGTTTCCAAACAAGTGTAAAGGGTTTGGTAAGCGGCGAGTTTTGAAACCTCACCCCCTGCCCCCTCTCCATTCTGGAGAGGGGGTAACTGTCCCCCCTCCGAAAGGGAGGGAGTTTTTCCCCCTTCAGGGGTTAGGGGGCTTTGTTTCCAAAATCTTTTACGGTTCAACCTCACATACCAATTACTCAAATCGTCATTCGTAAAGTCTTGTATGGCGCGAGTGGCGCGAGTGGGTTCATAGTCATCGAGGGCAGTTCGAACCGTTTTTACCAAACTATTCAAACGCGAAAGAATCCATCTGTCGCTTTCTGTCCTTTCTGCTAAGGCTACTTCGGGTTCGCTGTACGTGAAATTATCCAAATTGGCATACATAGCAAAGAAGCTATAGGTATTGCGCAAAGTGCCAAAAAACCTGCGTTGTACTTCTTCGATGCCATCTGATTGGGCAAATATTTTCTTTTCTGCATGGTCGACCTTCGGTTCCCAACTGAACTTGAGGTTATCCCAAGGGTTCGAATTGCTTATCATATACCAACGGGTAGCGTCTGCACCATACTTCGAAAGTGCGCCTTCTACCTCGTATGGTTCAGGCGTTTCTTCAGTAATAGGTTCTCCTTTTTCATTTTTGCCCAAAACAACTATAGCTTGTTTAGTGATAGTCAAAGGTTCTACTACGTTGCCTTTTCGTTTTGCCATTTTCTCGCCATTCTTATCCAATACCAACCCTGTCGAGATGACATTTTTGAAGGCTACCGAATCGAACAACATAGATGCTATAGCGTGCAGGGTAAAGAACCAACCGCGTGTCTGGTCGACACCTTCAGAGATGAAGTCCGCAGGGAAGTTCCCAAGCCCCCTAACCCCCGAAGGGGGAATTCCATTTTGCTCCCCTTCGGGGCTGGGGGCTTCAAAAGGAAAATGCTGTTGCGCGTAAGGCATTGCCCCCGAATCGAACCAAACATCTATCAAATCTTTCTCACGCAACATAGGCTTGCCTGTAGGCGAGATAAGCGTTACTTGGTCAATGTAAGGGCGGTGTATATCAAATTTTTCGGGTTCAGTTTTTCGTTTGTTATAGTGTTTTTGGAAGGTAAGATTTTTATCAACTTGTTTTTTGGTTAAGGCATTTTTGTTTTCAAGGGCGTGTGCTATTTTTTGCACAACTTCCTCTATAGAACCCGCACAAAACGCTTCTTTTCCATCTTCAGTACGCCAAATAGGTAAGGGAATGCCCCAATAACGTTGGCGCGACAAATTCCAATCCACCAAATTTTCCAACCAATTTCCGAACCTGCCTGTGCCTGTACTTTCGGGTTTCCAGTTGATGGTTTTGTTCAATTCCACCATTTTGTCCTTCATAGCGGTTGTTTTGATAAACCACGAATCCAAAGGATAATACAAAATAGGCTTATCTGTACGCCAACAATGCGGATAGTTGTGGGCATATTTTTCTACTTTGAATGCCTTATTTTGCTCTTTCAAAAGAATAGAAATCAATACATCTGAAGGCAAGTAACCTTCACGCAAGCGCGTTTCTTCATATTCCGCTTTCATGTATTCAGGCAAGGCATATTCTTTTTCTGTCTTGCCTAAACTTTTGGCTATTTCGCGCAAATCTTTATTCAAGCCATTGCGAAGTTCAGGTACAAATTTTCCTTGTTTGGTAACTAAAGGCACTTGATTGCCATCAGCATCTTTGACTAATACAGGCGGCACACCATTTTGGTTTGCCACTCGAAAGTCATCAGCCCCAAAAACTGAAGCCGTATGCACTACGCCTGTACCATCTGCTGTAGTTACGAAATCGCCTGCAATTACGCGAAAGGCATTTTTCTCTAAATCCTTGTTTGTGATATAAGGCATCAGTTGTTCATAGCGCACTTCGAGCAAATCCTTGCCTGCGTACTCGCCTGCTATTCGGTAAGGAATTTTTTTATCGCCTTTTTTGAAAGTTTCAAAAGCCCCCTGCCCCAAAGGGGAGTCAGCATCTGTTGTTACCTCATCTTTGGGATTGAAATAGGCAGAAAGCCTATCTTTTGCCAAAATTACGGAAACAGGCTCGCCTGTGTAGGCATTGAAAGTTTGTACTTTCAGGTAAGTTATTTTCTCGCCTACCGCAAGGGCGCAGTTGGCAGGCAAGGTCCAAGGTGTAGTTGTCCAAGCCAAAATGCGGACATCTTCGGAAACCTCCCCCTTGCCCCCTCCATTCTTGAGAGGTGAATTCACCCCCTCCAGAATGGAGGGGGAAGGGGGGAGGTCAAACAAAAACTTAGACTTTTCGCTATATTTTACCTTAAATTGCGCTGTGATGGTGGTATCTGTAACTTCCCTATAGCAACCAGGTTGATTGAGTTCGTGGGAACTTAAGCCCGTACCCGCTTTAGGAGAATAGGGTTGTATGGTATAGCCTTTGTAAAGTAAGTCTTTTTCGTAGAGTTTTTTGAGCAAGTTCCAAACCGACTCTATGTATTCGTTTTTGTAGGTAATGTACGGATTTTGCATATCCACCCAATAGCCCATTGCCTTCGTAACGGTTTCCCATTCGGCAGTGTATTTCATGACAGTTTCTCTGCATTTTTTGTTGTAATCTGCTACAGAAATGTCTATGCCTATGTCATCTTTCGAGAAGGGTTTGCCCAATTCTTTAGATAATTCTTTCTCTACTTGTAGCTCTATAGGCAAGCCATGCGTATCCCAACCTGCTTTGCGCAAAACTTGGTAGCCTTCTTGAGTTTTGTAACGGCAAAAAATATCCTTGATAGTACGCGCCATAACGTGGTGAATACCGGGCATACCATTGGCAGATGGCGGTCCTTCATAAAACACGAAAGAGCCTTTTTCTGCTCTTTTTTCTGAAATTGACTGTTCAAAAACGTTGTTTTTCTCCCAAAAGGCAAGGATTTCTTGCTCAATTTCTACTTGGCTTTTCTGTTTCGGATATTGTTCCTTAGACATACGTGGATATAGTTTTTTCAAATTTATGCAAAAATAGCTATTTTCTTTTAAAAAAGCTATTTTTTCAAAAGAACCAAAAATAGCTTTGTTTGAAAGAAAAAAGCTATTGATAACTATAGCCTTTTGAGGTTGTCTGACAATTTTTGTGGAGAGAAAAAAGAGCGTACTTTGTCCTCATGAGCAAAGCGAAGGAACTCGTTGTTAATCAACGATTTGTGAGCGAACCACGAGATTGTTCGCTTTGCTCACAATGACAAACTCGGCACTTCCACAAAAATTGTCAGACAACCTTTTTAGTAGCTAAAAAGCACAAAAATTTATTGACTAACACCAAGTGGCAAGCTAAAACTAAAATTACTTCCTTTTCCTTGCTCACTTTCTACCCAAATCTCGCCTTCATTCTTGAGTATCATTTCTTGACAAAGCTGTAAACCTAATCCTGTCCCTTTTTCTCCATTTGTACCATTTGTAATAAGACTAAAATTCTTTTTGAATAATTTACTTGCCTGTTCTTGGCTCATACCTACACCATTGTCTATGACACTTATGACTATTTTTGTGTTATTTTTACGCGCTAATATCCTAATTTCGCCTCCTTCTGGTGTAAATTTTATGGCATTGTTAAGCAAATTTCTGAATAGCAACCGCACATGGTTTTCATCTGCCCAAGCTGTGAGTTCGTGGGGTATTTTTGCAGAAAGCATAATTTTTTTGGCTTGGGTTATTTTTTCAAATAGTTGCAGTTTATCATCAACAATTTTCCAAAGAACTAAAGATGTTGGGTTTGAAGTCATACCTTCCATTTGACTTATAGACCAATGCAACAAATTTTCTAAGGTTGTTTGTATATTTTTTACGTTTTTATGAAATTGTGGTACAAGGTTTTGGAACTCGTCTTGCGAAATATCGCCTGTACTCATCAAATTCAATACGCCCTCCAGTGTTCCTATAGGGCTTCGCAAGTCGTGTCCAAGTATGGCAAACAATTTATTTTTAGTTTCGTTGATTTCCGTTAATTTTTCAGATTGTGCCACAAGTTCTTCCTTCTGATTTTCAATAAGTTGTTTTGAAGCAAATATTTTCCGAAGGCTTTGATACATATAAAAAATCAAAAAAACTAACAAAAGCAAGCATACAACTATCAGATAGTTTACTTTCTGTTGTATTTCCTTTGCTTCTTTTTCTTTGAGGAGTTCTATTTGCTTTTTAGCATTTTCTGTCCTAAATATTTTTTCTTGAGCCATGTGTTTGTCTATTTCCCACTGTTTGGCTTGTGCAAGCAACAGAAGACTATCTTGTTTGTATTTATCTTTTTCATTTTGCGCAAGTGCAAGCAATTTATTTGCTTCTGCTTGTTTTTCTAAAATAATTTTGGCATTAAGTTGGAGTTGAAGGTCTTTATCGAGGATTTCAATTTTCTTTTGTTTGCGTTCTATTTCTACTGTTGCCTCAAGATTGGCTATTTTTTTTGACTTTTCAATATTGAAAATACTGTCATTCATTTGTTTGTACAGTTCGTGGTATTCGAGTGCTTTTGCATACTCCCCTTGTAGTTTATAAGCATCATATATAGTTTTACTTGCATCTTTGATTCTGGCTGGCGATTTGATTTCTTGCGCAATTTGAAGTGATTTTTGGGCAAATTCTAAACTTTTTGGGTAAGCCTTTTGCTTTATATAGACGAGTGCTATGCTATTCAGTGGGTAGGTAAGTGCCCATTTATCGCCATTTTCTTCAGCTATTTTTATACTTTTTTGGAAATAATCCAAAGCGAAAGTGTAATTGTTTTGACTTTCATAAACATTGGCAATGTTGGTCAGAGCTATAGTTATACCACGTTTGTTGCCTACACTTTCTTGCATTTTAAGCCCTTTTTCAAAACATTCCAACGCCAAAGCATAATTCTTTTGATAGCCATAGATGTTGCCTATATTGTGTAAACTATTTGCAATATTGGCTTTATCATTAAATTTTTCGTACATTTTCAAACTTTTTTGATAATATTCCAATGCTAATGGGTAATTTTCTTGGTTTTTATAAACTATTCCTATGTTATTGAAATTAGCAGGCAATTCTTTCTCCTCTTTTATCTCCTCTCTTATTTTCAAACTTTTTTGATAGTATTCTAAAGCCAGTGGATAGTTGCTTTGATAATAATAAACAGTTCCTATATTCATCAAATTGGAAGCTACCCCCTTCTTATACCGCATTTTTTCAAAAATGGCAAGTGCTTTTTGGTATGAAATGAGTGCTTCTGCATATTTGCTTTTGGTATCTTGTGCCAATCCCATTCTATTCCAAGCCCATGCTTTACCTTTTTCAAAACCTATTTTTTCGCTCTGTCCAAAAATATTTTCCGCTATTTTGATGGCTGTATCTGGTTTGTTTGTTCTGTATTCAAAAGCTATCGATACCAGCACCATAATTTTACTTGTATCATGTTTTGCGTTATGATACATATACATCAAACTATCCAACACCTTTTTATTTTGTGCTTGGACTACCTGACAATGAAGCAAAATAAACAAAAGAACCAATAACTTGTTTAGCATAAAACATCAACATATATGGCATATAAGTTGTTTTCGCAAACCTACCTAAAACCACTGGTTACTAAAAATATCCACGCAAAGATAGCTTTTCGATAGCTAAAAAGCAAAAAATGAAAAATCTCCAAAACGATTGCAACCTTTGGCGGGCAGGCAAGGTCATGTGATTATGAAATATTTATATCTTAAGTTCGTGCTTTTTAGTGCTTTGTTTTTCTCGCCTGTCATCATAAGTGGGTGTTGGAAATGTGATTTTTGTGATAATGACTGTAGTTGTGAACAAGACCCTGACACATTCTATAAAATTAAAAATTTTAGTTACTGTAAAATTTTCGTATATTCTTGTAAGTTCTACAAAAAATACCATGCAGTAAGCCCTTTTGCGTGCATAGCCCCCAAACCCCCGGAGGGGGATTTTCGTTTGCTACATTTTACTATCAAAGTCCTTATAAAGCCCCCTCCGGGGGTTTGGGGGCTGAACTAACAAAAAACACACCATAAAACAAATAAAAATCATTTATACGAAAATTTTACAGTAACAA
>JAAFJK010000431.1 GCA_013298105.1 Cytophagales bacterium | reverse complement strand
GTTTCAAACGGTAATACCCTTCTTTTGGGTTGATGGTGGTTAGTTGATAGTTGATAGGCGTATTTGAAGTGCCTTTTCCTTCGGTAAAGGCTATTTTCTCATAATTTCTACCCTCTTGACTCATTTCTACTTCAAATCCTTTGTTGTTGATTTCGGAGGCAGTCGACCATTCGAGTTTTACTTCTTCTGTCATTTCTCCTTTCTGCCCTTCCACCCTTCTACCCTTCAACCCCAAAAGCGTAATAGGTAAAGATGAACTACCACTCCCTATCACGAATTGGCTAAAATCATCAACTGTAGTAGGATCACTTCCTCCAATACTTTGCGTGAATCGAATACTCCCAAAACCTGTAGCCTGTGCTACGCCTTCCCAATTTCCTACACCTATGGTGCTACCTATAGCATCTTCAGGGCGTTTGTAGAGTTTGATGTTATTCGGGTTAGCGAGGTCTGTAGCAGAAATGGTATTGCCTGCGGGAACTTCGAACTTGATTTCAGGTAAAGGGGAGAAGGTTTGGTTTGTGCCATAATTCCGAACTATCCAGTAGCAATTCATGAAGCTCATACCTGCCACATTGGGGTAGCTTTCGGGTGCGCCATCTATGCGTGTTACGACTACTTCGCCATTGGGGGTTGTTGTCCCAAAATTCATGGTTACGCCTGCTTCAGGAAAGATGGAAATTGTATTGCTGGTAGCAGGCACGACCATGCGTGTTACCGCGCCATCGCCGAGTGGCATATTGGCATCTGCCCACACTACGCCGCCTGTCAATGAAGCATCATTGCCATTCACAAGGTCTTCGGCTAATACACCTGTATTTTCATCAAAACGATAATACGCTTCTAAATTGGCAAAGTTCGGGTGTTGGTCTTGAGCGCGGAGGTTTACCCAGTCTTTGATGGTATTGGCACTCAAGACTGAGTTCCAAATGCGGAGTTCGTCTATGCTACCATTGAAAAATCCACCACCTGCAAGTCGCTTGCCTATGTGGATATTGAGCGCGTCTGTCAAAGGAACCGTACTGGCACTTGTAGTCGCGGCTTCTTGTTTACCATTGATGTACAATATAAGCTTGCCTGCCGCCTGCTCGCGTGTTACGGCTACGTGATACCATTTATTGACTACCAATAAAGTAGTGGAAGTAATCGTTGTGTTAGCACTATTGGTGGCATTGGGTGTTCCAAAGGCTACTTTAGCATCTAACAACGTAACGCCAAAGTCTTTGTTTGTGCCTGCTGTATTGGCTGTTACCAATCCAGTGCCTGCTTCCCAATCAGCACTTGCTAATCCTAAAGCTGAAGGGCGCATCCAAAACTCTATCGTAAAATCACCATCTACATAGCGTGGTGTTTGGACAAAACCTGTGCCTGTGTTATTGAAGGTAAGGATAGTACCGCCATCTTTATAGTTATTGATGATAGCATTGCGTTCTGCTAAGATGAACTCGCCTGCATTCGTTTCTGTATGTGTGAGCCTTCTTGATAAGCGGTTCTGCACACCTCCCATTTTCGCCCACGTATTGTCTGCATTGTCGGTGCGTTCAGCGAAGCGCAAAGCATTGGCTACATCTATAGCACTATTCGCACCATAGCTATAGGCAAGGGTGGCTTGTGGACTTGTGCCACCTGCGAAGAACATACCAAAATAGCGGTCTGTATAGAGGCTTGCATACCCTGTAGGCACACCTACCGCATTAGGCGTGGCATTTACTTTGTAGAGGTGTACGCCTGCGGGTGCGCCTGTGATGTTATTAGCGGTCATGGCATCTGTATTTGTGAGGGTTACGGTTGTGCCTCCATAAGTATTCGCACTCACATCTCCGATAGGTGCGCTTGAGGTTGCCCAAGTAGGCGAGCTTACCAATATGCCATCTGCATTAGCGAGGTAAGCCTTATTTTCTACCGCCACACCTGTATTTTCGTCAAGGCGGAAATAACCCACTAAGCCAGATTCATTGCCTATTAATTTTGAACACATACTTGCCTGTATTTGGGTAATATTGCGGGCTGTATTCCAAATATGTACTTCGTCTATTTGTCCATTGAAAGTAGAAGTGCCGTCAGGACTTGAACCAATGGTAAGGCTCAAGATGTTGGTAGCAACAGCTACATTGCTTACAAAAGTACCTACTACACCATTAATATAAGGTGTAAAACCACCACTTGCATTGAATACGACTGATACATGTGTCCATGTGTTGGTAGGCAAGGTGTTCCCTGTAAATAGGGTGTTATTGCGAAATACGCCTAAGTTGCCTGCTGCGGTTACGACTAAGCCATAGCCTGTGCTGGTGGCATCTCTCTTAGAAATAATATCCATTTGAGAGCCTGTAGCATTTATTTTTATCCACGCACTGAGCGTAAAGGTATTGGCAAAACTAAAGACTGTATTGTTGCCAGCATCTACTCTTTTGCCTCCTGTACCATCGAAAGTAATGGCATTGCCACTCCCCGCAGGCAAGATAGTAGAAACAGCTTTGATATTAGAAAATACGGTACCACCTGTATGCTTCACTCTATAATGACGAACCACATTAGCAGGTACGGTTGTAACAGTAAAAGAAGTCGCAATACCTGTATAAACAGGTGCGCCAAAAGTACTACCTCCATCTGTTGAGATTTCTAATTGATAGTCTGTTATACCTATCACAGATGTCCAATTTGCTGTAAAGCTATTCATTGTAACATTCGTAGCGGCTATAGCACTAAAGCCCGCACAAATACTACCACCATCTGTAATTGTCCAGTTTTTAGGTGTGCTAGTAAGTATATTGCGGGCAGAGGTAGCAGTACAGTATCTCCTGCCTGTTGCGTCCAAAATAACCCCTGTAGGTATGCCTGCCTGCCCTGCCCAGCCTATCAAAGTAGCATCATAGTTTGCAGCGTTCATACCACAATTATTGAGCATATTGGTCATAAGAACACCAGCACTTCGCAACTGCCATGTAGCTAAACTTTGATTGAAAGCAGTTGCATTGTTAAACATAGCACTCATCGTGGTTACATTGCTTGTATTCCATACGGATAGATTTTGATTGAAAGCCGTAGCACCAGAAAACATAATACTTATATCTGTTACCGAAATTGTATTCCAACTGCCTATGGGTTGGTTAAAGGAAGATGCATTAACAAACATAGAATTTAAACTATTTAGGCTATTGATATTCCATGTGCCTATAGGTTGATTAAAAGCAGTAGCACCTTGAAACATCTGTTGCATACTTGTAACAGCACCTACATTCCAATTCGATATGTTTTGATTAAATACAGATGCGTTAAAAAACATAGCATTCATAGCAGTAACAGCACTTGTATTCCAATTACCTATAGGCTGATTGAAAGCAGTTCCATTAAATACACTGAACATATTTATTACTGTGCTTGTATTCCAATTATTCATGCTTGCATTGCCCGTAAAAGCAGTGCAATTTCGAAACATACTACTCAAACTCATACCTACAGTACTCAAGTTAGGTGTGTCAGTAGCATTGAGCTGCAAGGCATTGCAACCATAAAAAGCACCATCCATCGAGGTCCAAGCAATATTTCCCCATTGTTCTATGGTTTTAATTTTGGTTTTATCACCCACATTGTTAAAAAATATACGCGGGAAAGTACCTGAGATAGATACGGTGTAAGTGCCTGCTACAGCATACACATGGCTCATCACAGGGGAAACCGTATTGTAAGTATTGGACAAACCATCTCCCCAATCTACAGTACAGTTGTAGGTGGTAGTAGCAGGAACAGGAATAGTAATCGTTTCACTTGCTGTAGTAGTCTGCCAAGTAGTGATAAAACTTGTAGTGCTTAGATTAGCTACAGACAGCTCTACAGGCGAGCCTATCAATGCTGCAGCAGCTGTATAGTCAGGTGCGCTGTAGGCGGTAGGCAAGGAAGCCCAAACACCTGCATTTATTCTATATACTTTCGAGGTAGCGGATACAGTGCCTTGTGGATTGAGTATGACTACATTTGAATTGGTAGCCCCATTATTCACAAACCAAGAACCTACTCCGCTATTGGGTACTGCTACTGTAGGTGTGCTAAAGCGCACCGAAGCACTTCCTGCACAAGTAACAATGTTGATGGGCTGATATTGCGTACTGCTTCCGATAGGAAATAATGCATTTGCGCCACCTGTACCTCTTACTAACTTTCCTGTGCCATTAGTAACTATCCAACCATTGGTTCGCGTTAAATTGGCAACTGCACCATTAAAAGTAATATCTGTTCCAGCCGAAGCTACAAGTCGTCCATTGGTAAGTGTCAAAGCATTTTGAACAGTAATGGAAGTAGGAATAGTTACGGTGGGAGTGGTATGGGTATTGTTGATGGTCAAATCTCGGAAAGTGGGAGAACCTGAAATCGTTTGGACAGCGTTTGTACTGTTGAACACAAAACTACTTGTGCCAGGGTCAAAAGATGCGCCTATGTTATGCACCATATTACCGAGAATATTCACTGTACTTGTGCCAAAACTAAGCGACTGGCTGTTGGCTGAAGTTAAAGTAAGATTACCCTTTATGGTCATATTCTGTGTAAGAGTAATCAAACCACTTTGCCCTGCACAGTTCCAAGTTAAATTTCCAAAGATTTGTCCTAAGCCTATGGGGGCTGTATTTGTAACCCCTATGATGTTTACTGTGGAAGTTGCACCCCAAGTAGCTGTAGGAATAACGCCACCATTTCTGTTATGGTTATAAGTGCCATTTATGGTAGCATTATCAGCATTAAGATTGCTTGATATTCCATTTACATTGATGGTACTACTCGCAGATGTGGTAAGTGTGGCTATAGCATTTGCATTCGTGGTATTGTTTAGGGTTAATACAGCTGTGCCTTGCACATCTACAGTAGTATTTGCATCAATATCGCTTGTATTAGAAATAGTAGCCGTATGTCCTGTTTGTATGTACACTGTAGCATTTGATACCATGGCTGGGCTACAGAAGCAAGGTGTACTATTATTTTGCGACCAGTTGGTATTGTTATTCCAAGTAACATCGCCAAGTGTATAATATGTTTGCGCAAAGATGCTATCAGGCAGACAAATAGCCCATGCGAGGACTACCAAGAAAAATGATTTTGTTAGACGTTTTTTCATACAAAGTAAAGTTTTTTTGCAAAAATAAGCAAAAAAAACTGTTACTTCCAAATTTAGTAGGACTACAAATGGGCTACACACCCCGAAAAATAAGAAAAAAAGGCGGTTTTACGCCTTTTTTATCGCTCTCTCAAGACAAAGTACATATTGATAGCTCCTTTGCCCTTGACTTCTATCTGCCCTCTGTACTCGCACTCAAAGTAGTCTTTTACCTCCTGATAAGTAGCTTCTGTAATGTTTACCATGCCTACCTCGCCTCCGCTTTCTGCTCGGCTGGCAGTATTTACAGTATCGCCCCATATATCATAAGCAAATTTTTTCGTCCCTACCACACCTGCGACTACCTCGCCTGTATTGATACCTAAGCGGCAACGAAAATAGGGTTCGCCTTTTGCTTCGCACTCAGCACGATAGGCTTCCATGTATGTTTGGATTTCAAGTCCCGCACGTACTGCATCTATAGGGTTTGTTTCGTTGGGGGCAGGCAAGCCGCCCGCGCACATATACGCATCTCCTATAGTTTTGATTTTTTCCATCTTGTATTTATCTATGATAGCATCAAATTTGGAGAAGCATTGGTTTAACTCAGCAATAACCTCTTGGGGATTCATACCTGCAGTACGCTTCGTAAATCCCTGAAAATCAGTAAATAGCACACTTACTTTTTTGTATGATTTTGCGGTAGCTTCGCCTTTTTCTTTGAGTTCTTCTGCTACTTCTACGGGCAAGATATTGAGTAGAAGGGTGTCAGATTTTTCTCTTTCTTTTTCTATGATTTCGTTAGTTTCAGCTAAAGCATCACGCTGAGCCGTAATTTCCTCACGACTTTGGTGCAGTTCTTCATTTTGGGTATTGATTTCTTCTCGTTGTTCTTGCAACTGCACCACTTGTTTGTTGATTTGGCTGTTGAGTTGTTTGGTTTTATTCAGGCTTCGATATACAAATACCAACAGAAGTATCACCAAACCTAATACTATACCTATCGCAAGAAGCATATAGTTGGTAAGTTTTTGTCTTGCATCGGAGGCTTTCTGTTTTTCTGTTTGTACTTGTATTTCTTTTTCTTTTTGCGATACAGCAAAGGACTCCTGCAAACCTGCCATTTGTTTGCTATTGGCTTCGTTGAAGATGCTGTCTTTCAAGGCAGTAGCTTCGCGGTAGGCAAGTAGAGCGGATTTGATATCACCAGTAGCTTCATAGATTTCTGATAAAAGATGCTTGCTTTCAGCAAGGTCATTTCTTGCACCCACTTCTTTAAGAATACTGAGGGTAGGCAAAATTTCCTGCATGGCTTGGTTGTATTTTTTCTGTGCCAAGTATATTTCTCCCAAACTATTCTTGGCATGTGCAATTCCTATTTTACTTTTGATTTCTTTTGCTATTTCAAGGCTTTTAAATTGGTATTCAATAGCTTTTTCTAAATCGTTTAATTTTAAATATATCCCGCCTATAGAATTATAGGAATTTATCAAATAAATTTTATTGTTAGTGCGCTGATATATTTTAAGTGCTTTTAAACGGTAATCGAGTGCTTTTTCATAATCTTCTTGGTTATGATATGTACCTCCTATGTTGTTGAGTAAAGAAGCTTCAAGAGCTTCATTTTTAGTTCGTTTGGCTATAGGCAAACCTTTGCTATAGTATTCACGCGATTTTTCGTATAATTCTTTGGCATCAGGGTTTTTGTTGGCTTGTTTGGTATAAACGGCTCCGATGTTATTCAGTGAGCTTAGAATACCTTTCTCGTCTTTCGTTTCTTCTCTAATATTGAGTGCCTTTTGATAGTATTCTAAGGCAAGTGGGTAGTTACTTTTAACATCATATATATTTCCAATGTTTGACAAAGCGTTGGCTATACCTTTTTTATCTTTTATATTTTGGTATATTTCAAGTGCCTTATTTTGAAATTTAAGTGCTTTTTCTGCGTCCCCTTTTCTATTTGTTATAGCCCCCAAAGCTGTATATGCTTGTGCTTCTCCTTTCACGAATCCTCTCAAATTTGCCTCTTTTTGTGCTACTTCAGCATATTCTAATGCTTTGTCGGGATTAGAAGCGACTAAAAGCCTTGCCAATTCCATATAAGTATTCACTTTATTGGTGTCTGTAGCTGTTTTTAAGACACGTTCAAGACTGTCTATTTTGGGATTAGACTTTTGCGCACACAGTGTATATGGGCAGGCAAGGAGTAGGTAAGCAAATAAGAGTCGATACATACAATTGGAATAAATACTTTTCAAAGATAGGTAAAAAATATGAATCATTGCCAAACTTTCTTAAATTGATAAAAAATTCTACCAAGTAGGCTCGATGATGATTGTCAGAGAGTCGTTATTTTCCACATCTCATGTGTGAAATAAAAAAAACTACAAATTTTAAGAAATTTGCAGTTTTTAGCATTTATTTTTAAATTACTCTTTGATAAATTTCGTTTCTACTCTTTTCTTGTCTGTACGGATTTGTAAGATGTAAGTACCCGCTTTCCAAGAGGGGAAGACTTGCTGAAGACTTGCCTGCAATTCTTCGAGCTTGCCTGCCCCACGCCAAATACGCTTGCCTGCCATGCTATAGACTTCGGCTTTGAGTAGGTCGGTAGGCAAGATGCTTTCTGATACTTTTAGTTTGAGGTTGCTTTGGGCAGGATTAGGATAAACGATTACAAAATCCTTGCCTACCATACCCGCCACAAATACTATAGGAGAATAACTAAACGTACCATCAAAATCTATTTGTTTCAAACGGTAATACCCTTCTTTTGGGTTGATGGTGGTTAGTTGATAGTTGATGGGCGTATTTGAAGTACCTTTTCCTTCGGTAAAGGCTATTTTCTCATAATTTCTACCCTCTTGACTCATTTCCACTTCAAATCCTTTGTTGTTGATTTCGGAGGCAGTCGACCATTCGAGTTTTACTTCTTCTGTCATTTCCCCCTTCTGCCCTTCCACCCTTATACCCTTCAACCCTAAAAGCGTGATAGGCAAAGGAGAGGAGGTACTACCTATGACAAATTGGCTGAAATCATCAACTGTAGTAGGATCACTTCCTCCAATACTTTGCCTAAATCGAATACTCCCAAAACCTGTAGCTTGTGCTACGCCTTCCCAATTTCCTACACCTATGGTGCTACCTACGGCATCATCAGGGCGTTTATAGAGTTTGATGTTATTCGGGTTAGCGAGGTCTGCGGCGGAAATGGTATTGCCTGCGGGTACTTCGAACTTGATTTCAGTCAAAGGGGAGAAAGTTTGGTTTGTGCCATAGTTGCGCACTACCCAATAACAGTTCATGAAGCTCATACCTGCTACGGCAGGGTAATTTTCAGGTTCGCCATCTATGCGCGTTACGACTACTTCGCCATTAGGAGTTGTCAAGTTTCCAAATTCCATGGTTACTCCTGCTTCAGAGAATACTGTTATATTATTAGGTGTGGCAGGCACTATTTCACGACTTACCTGCCCATCGCCAAGTGGCATATTGGCATCTCCCCATGTTACGCCGTTGAACATGGTGGCATCATTGCCATTGACAAGTTCTTCAGAAAAAATGCCTGTATTTTCATCAAAGCGGTGGTATGCCTCCAAATTCAAGAAATTGGGGTGTTCGTCATAAGTCCTCAAATTTATCCAATCTTTGATAGTATTTGCAGACAAAGCTACACTCCAGATGCGCAATTCGTCTATACTTCCTGTAAAGAAATTGCCCCCTGTTACTAATTTGCCTATGTGGATAGCGGCGGCAGCATTTAGTGTATTGGTAAATCCTGTAGCCAATGTATTGCCTTGCAACGTGCCATTCACATATAGGCTGATGTTGCCCCCTGCGCGTGTGGCGGCGATGTGATACCATTTGCCATTGCTGATGTTGGTAGCAATATCAGATTGGACTGTGTTAGCGGCAATGCCTGTACCAAAGGCTACTCTATTACCTATCAAGGTAATTCCAAAATCATTGTTGCCAGCACCATTAGCCGTTACAAGTCCTGTACCTGTTTCCCATTGCCCTGCTGTGCCTGTACCTGTTTGGGTGGTGCGAAGCCAAAATTCTATCGTAAAATCATTTTGAACATACCTTCCCGCTAAGGCGGTATGTTGTGAACTTGCTGCCACAAAGCTATGCACTGTTCCACCATCTTTGAAGTTTGCAATGATGGTATTTCGTTCTGCTAAGATATATTCTCCTGCACTTTTTTTGCTGTGTGAGAGCCTTCTTAATAGACGTTGGACTACACCACCCGCAGATACCCATGTGTTGTCTGCATTGTTGTCGCGTTGGGCAAAACGGAGCGCATTGGCTACATCTACAGTATTATTTGCGCTATAGTTGTAGGCAAGGTTTGCTTTGGGAGCTGTTCCACCTGCGAAGAATATTCCCCAATAGCGGTCTGTATAAAGGCTTGCATAATTGCTGGGTGGTGTGGTGGTATTAGGTGCGGCATTTACTTTATAGAGGTGTACGCCTGCGGGTGCGCCTGTAAAGCTATTGGCAGTCATTACGTCTGTATTGGTAAGGGTTAGGCTTGAGCCTCCATAAGTGTTTACGCTTACATCGCCAAGCGGTGCGCCTGAAGTTGCCCAAGCAGATGCACCCGCCACTGTACCATCAAAAGTAGCTGCATATGCTTTATTTTCAGTAATTGTACCTGTTCCTTCATCAAGGCGGAAGTAGGCAAGTAGGTTATTTTCATTGCCAACCATTTTTCTGCACATCATGTCGCGGACTTCTGCTGGAGTAAATGACCTATTCCAAATAGAAAATTCATCTGCTTGTCCATTCAGATAGTTTTGTTCAGTGTTCAATATTCTGCGATTGCCAATTCTCATGGCTGATTGTGAGTCGATATTGGAAAACTCTGAAGTGGTGGCACTGCCAGGTCCGAAAGCTACAGTTTTAGCTACACCATCTATGTAAATTGCGTTAGCCGTTCCATTTATAACTACTGCAAAATGATGCCATTTGCCGTCAGTTAAATTTCCCACTCCATCTAAAACACGCATACGATTTACTGTTACAGAGGTGCGTGTAATATCAAACCAAATACTTTCTGTACCACTTGTGAGGTTATTCAACCCTATTTGCATATAATCAGTAATGTTATCTCCACGCGTGAGTGAAAATAGCACCTGACTTCCTGTTCCAGTAGCTTTGAACCAGCCCATGACAGTTCCTGTGTTTCTGCCTTCTATACTTGAAAGTCCATTATCTACATTGACATACCTTGTACTTCCATCTCCATTAAGTCCATTGCCACTGCCCGCAGGCAAGATGGTGGAGGTCATTTTGGAAGTGGAAGTACTTAGTAAAGTAGGCACCGCGTTGTAGGCTTTTACTTGATAATAATACACAGTATTAGGTGTTAAGCCTGTTACGTTGTAAGTTCCTACATTGCCTACATTCAAATTGTTATAACCTGTTACAAAAGAAGCAAAATTGCTTACAGTAGAAACGTCTATGCGATAACTTACTGCCCCTGAGAAGGCTGTCCAGTTCGCAGTAAAACTTGTAGCTGTAACATTGGTAGCTGTAACAGCATTGAAGGAAGGACAACCATTGATATCACCTGAAATAGTCCACGTCTTTGTACCTGTAAGAATACCACGTGCTACAGACGAAGCGCAATAAGTAAGTCCATTTGCACCAAGCGTAATATTGGTAAGACTTTGTGATGACCAACCTATCAAAGTAGCATCATAATTGGTGGTACTCATGCCTGTATTATCGAGCATACCACCCATATTCACTGAATTTAAGCCTGTTTTAAGTGTCCACGTACCCAAGTTTTGATTGAAAGATGAGTTACCTACAAACATTCCGCCCATATTGATAACATTGATTACGTTCCAACTTCCTATATTCTGATTGAAAGGACAATACGCAAACATATTGTTCATATTCGTTGCCGCAATTGTGTTCCAACTGCCTATGTTTTGGTTGAAAGCACTTGCACCCGAAAACATATAGGTCATATTCATTACTGCGCCTGTATTCCATGTACCAATATTTTGATTAAAAGTACCTGCAGAGTTGAACATATACGCCATATTGGTTACTGCGCTTGTATTCCAATTCCCGATGGGCTGATTAAAAGCCCCCGCACTTGTAAACATATAACTCATGTTGATTACATTGGCAGTATTCCAAGTGTTCATGGTGGCATTGCCATTGAATAGTGAACAATCCATGAACATTCTTTGGCATGAAAAACCTCCTACTGAAAAATTGGGTATATCAGTAGCGTTGTAGGTAAGCGTGTTGCATCCCCAAAAAGCCGCGTCCATCGAAGTCCAAGCAATGTTACCCCACTGCTCTATAGTTTTGATTTTGGTTCTGTCGCCTCCATTATTGAAAAATATGCGTGGAAAAGTACCTACAATAGATACTGTATAAGTGCCTGCTGTAGCATACACGTGGCTAATTGCAGGCGAAACGGCATTGTATGTATTTGATGAGCCATCTCCCCAATCTACAGTGCAAGTATAAGTTAGACCTGTAAAAACAGGAATAGTGATGGTTTCACTCGCTACGGTCGTCCGCCAAGTAGTCCGAAAAGCATTCGTAGTCAAAATACCAAATTCTACTGTGCCTCCTGTAAAATTATTGAGTACACTGTAATCTGTAGCCGTAGGATAGGTAGTGCCTGACATAGCTACCCAAGATGAGCCATACTTGCCTACCGCCGAAATACCAGTTAGCAAAGTGCCTCCTTGTGGGTTGTTGAATCTTACTGTGGAGGTAGTAGCCGAGCCATTGCTCACAAACCACGAACCCACACCCGAAGTAGGTACTGTAGCGGTAGGTGTACCAAAACGCACCGAAACTGTAGGGCTTGGGTTGGTAATCACAAAAGGCTGGTATTGGGTAGCGTTGCCGACAGGGAAGGTATAAGTACCTGCACCTGCCAAATTTTGGCGTACCAAAGCCCTGCCATTATTGACAGTAGCCACATAGCTCGCAGAAGTAGGCGTGGCAGGCAAGATTTGGTTTGCAGGAGTCGCGTTTGTAAGCGTCAAATCGCCATTTTGCAAAAATAATTCTCCTTTGGTAAGTGTGAGCGTGTTGCTGACTGTAGCGGGGTTATTCAATATGGTCTGGTCTGTCGCAAGGGTTTTATTGATAACTAAATTGTAGAAATTGAGGGTAGAGCTTGCCACCCCATCAAGGCTTATATTATCTCCACCCGACAACGTAACCGTACCACTTCGAGGCACAAAACTCCCTGCATTGACAGCTTTGAAAATGCCTCCATTCAACGTAATACTAAAATTACTTGCCGAAGCGTCTAAAATGGATCCATTGATGATAAAAGAGCCATTGACAATGATATTGCCCGCCAAAGTTTTAGTGCCTCCATTGGAAAAGTCTATGTTTTGATAAACAGTTGCTCTTACGCTTTGGCTTGAGCCATAATAGCCAAACAAATTACCTGCCGCTGTTACATCAAAAATTCCCGAAGCAATGGGCAATAATCCCCCACCATACAGCAATACGGCATTTGCGTCGTTTATCACAGTACCTGTACCCAACAAGTTACAATTCACAAGTGTATGGTTGCCTTGAGTTTGATTTTGATTTCTGAAAACCCTCGTATTGGCTACAGTGAGTCCATTCAAGGCATCAAAAGTAACTGTAGCAGGACTTTCCAAAACCGTTACATTCAAATTGACATAGCCTGCACCATTCCCGCTACTTCCGAAATTCATGACACTATTAGCCAAAATCGTGATAGGATTGGTCGAGAAATAATAGTCTATGAAAGGTATATCGAAAGTAGTGCCTGAATGGGCAATATTGCCTCTAAATTCAAACACAGAACCTGCGGCGGTGTTAGAAAAAATGCCCCCACTATTGACTGTCAAAGTACCTGCAAAAATATTGGTGCCACCTGAAGTATCGTCAAGGAAAGTACCACTTATATCTGTATCACCATTGGCAGTAAAGTTAAAAGATGCAGGCTTTAAAGTTCCACCTGCATTGATAGTCAGGTCATTACAGGTAGCATTCGCAGTGAGCGTAACAGTATGTCCATTACAGATAAAAACATTGTCCGTAGCAGTTGGGACAGTAGCAGAAGCCGCACCACCACAAGAAGAAGACCATGTACTTGGGCTATTCCAATTTCCTGATGCACGAGAATAATAATCGGGTTTATAGCGTTGAATGCCCAAACTACCGCTTGGCGTGTTCGCCATTGCCAAATCAGGAAACCCATCAACATCTGCATCAATAAGTGCTACGGCAGTGCCTGATCCTGAGCTTCGAGGCATATCTATAGAAGTTGCAAAAGCAAAATTGCCTACACCTGAACTTGTATTTCTGTAAATGCGCACATAAGTTGTTGCTGATGAGAAGATAAGGTCTTGTTTGCCATCTCCATCAACATCTGCCGCATATAAAAAAGGGTTTGCACCTGCCATACCACTCAAAGTAAGGACAGGAGAACCTGCAAAACTGAGTGTTCCTGCTACAGTATTGGTATTTCTAAATATTTGCACATTAGGAGTTTGTGTAGAGGCAGCTATATCGTTCAAGCCATCCCCATCAAAATCAGCAACAGCAATGCTATATGATGTACCTGTTGTAGTAAGTGTGGTAAATGTAGCAAACGAAACAGTACCTGGCGTACTCGTGTTATTATAAACACTGATGGTTGCGCCATTATCGCCTGTTACAATATCAGGTTTGCCATCATTCGTTACATCACCCACGTCCATTTGTTGCCCTTGTGTACCTTGCCCTGCAAATGAAACAAGCGAAAAAGAACCTGCCACTATTGCGCCAGACGTATACATATTGCGAAATACTGAAATTCTTGTAGCTGACGAGCCTACTTGATTGTTGCAAATAATATCTATTTTTCCATTTCCGTCTAAATCTGCTACTTCTACATCATTGAGAAAATCTGCACCTCCTGTAGGGGCTGTTAAGACTACAGCCGTACCAAAGGTAAAACTTCCTATACCTGAGCTTGTATTTTCATATAAAATAAGAGGCGGATTAGCCGCACCTGGCATTGTTGAACAAATAATATCTAATTTTCCATCTCCATTGAAATCGGCAAATCTTACGCCTGTTACTTTGTAGGCTGTACTCAAGGATACATTAGCAAAAGATATCCCACCAGGGGTAGAAGCATTTGTATATAAGTCTAATTGAGCAATTATATTGCTACCTATGACCATCTCTGGCTTGCCATCTCCATCTAAATCGCCTACTGCCATACCAGGCGAACCATTCGTAGGCAAACCTGCATAACTGACTACTGCCTCATAATTGGTGGTTGCCAAAGGTTTGACAGGAAAGGTCAAGTTGAATACCTTATCGGACTCTGCTATCAGTTTAGTAGAGGTTTTTAATACTCTCACTATTGTTTTAGACTCCAAACCGACAGGTACAGTAACGGTAAGCGAAGTAGCATCGCCTGCTGTAATAGTAGCGCGTGTTCCGCCAAACCAAACTCTGTTGTTTCCAAAAGGCGTGTCAAAGTTCGTTCCTGTAATGATAACATCAGAGCCTACGGCAGCTGAAGCGGGTGCTATGTTAGTAATGGTAGGTTGCGCCCAAGCTACAGCACTACTCAAAAGCAGTAAAAAAAATGTCAAGATTTGTTTCATAAAAAATACAAGTTAAGGAAAGTAGTTTTTGAAATACTGTGCAAATGTAGGCGAAA
>JAAFJK010000751.1 GCA_013298105.1 Cytophagales bacterium | reverse complement strand
AAAGGGTGTAGCCATCGCGCTTGGTGTCAGTCAAGAATACTATAGTTCTCTCGAAAGGAACGAAGGTAACTTCAAATTCGAATATGTAGAAAAGTTGGCAGACCTCTACAAGATGCCAGCTATGGACGTTGCACAATTTCTATGGAGTGATGATAAAACCATCATTTATCAAACCACAGAAACCAACAATGGAGCTTTGACAGCACAAGGCTCGGTAGTGCAAAATCAAGGCATAGACGACCAGAAACTCAAAATATTGTTCGAGCAATTGAACCAAATGCAAGAAATCAATGCGTATCTATTGCAGAAAATTAAAGGTTTGGAAGTACAAAATACTGTATAGAGGCTTTATTTATTCCAGCTTTTTTGGCGCATCAAATAAAACTTAATGGACAAATAAAAACAAGGTATCGCCATAAGGAAATGATTTGATTTATCAAAATTTGGTACAAAAGTATTCAAATATATAAAATACCCAAGCGAAAGAAATACTAAAGGACTGAATATGAAAATATCAAGTTTTTTAAATAGTTTCATTATTTCTTTTTTGTGTGGTATTCTAAAGTGAAGAAATTAAAAGGAAGTTTTGGATTATACTCTATTTGTATAATATTTTGTATTGAAATTAATGCTCCTTTTTCATATTTTTTAATCTCAAATGGTGACATAATTCCACTTACTTTATTATATTTTGTATATAATATTTCATTACTTCCTTTTTTATATTTGTCTATTAATTTAGTTTTTTTATTAAAATAGAAATATATAAATTCATTGTCTTTTGAAAATTTTAATACGTTTTTATTTTCAATATCTTCAACACTTATTTTAAATTCTTCTTCCTCTAATTTGTATATTCTCTTTCCCAATAAATAGTTACCTACTTGAAATAATTTATGCTTTTTAGTCATTACTTCTACTAACATATTTTGTATATAACTACTGTCTTTTTTTATAATCCAAGATTTATCTGTAGTGTGTAAAAGCCTACTTTCTCTTAGGTTTAGTAGTACAGTATCCACTTTTTTATAAGTTTTTTCTATAAGATGTGTGTAAAAAATACTAGGCTCCTTAGTGTAAGAGATTAAATATATTTCTTTTCTTGAAATGCTATCAAAAATAATTATAGAACTTTCTGTCCTAACAGTTTTTATCTTTTTCCATATTTCTTTTTGTCCAGCTTTTTTATAAAAATCATTTATCACACTTTCTTTTTTACTTTGACTGTAAGAGTAATTAGATACTAAAAGATAGATTATAATTATTGAGATTATACCTTTCATGTTTTTTTATATTTTTTGGGAATATCAAAAGGAAGGCTCATAAACAATTCATTGTTTCTTATATCGTTATGAACTAACTTAATTACGATTTTTTCATCTAAATTACTTTTTTTATTAAGAAAATAAGTTTCAATAACATTTTCAAAAGCAAAAAAATATTCTTTTAATTTGACAAAATTATGGTATTTCCATGAAGCAATTTTCTTGTTTTTATCATTTATTATTTCAATTTTATTGTTTTTATTTATTTTAATATCAAAGTAAGAAACAAATGTAATACCATTGTCAATAGTTTTTTTTATTACTAAACTATCATTAGATTCTATTTTAGTATTTTTAAAATTATTTATATGCTCATCATTCAAGATTATAGATTGTAAATTAAAATAATTTATTTGAAAATTTATTTTCTTAGATATGCTATCAAAAGTTAGTTCTGAATACTTTTCATTGACATAATCAATAATTTTAATTCTATCATTATTAGCTAAGAAACGTATTACAGGATAACCCATTGGTCCCGTAATATATCCCCATATAATACTGTCTTGAATAATTTTTATGTTTGAGGTCAATTTTTGGTTTAACACCTCACTTTCAATATGAATTTTTGATTTTAATGTTATACAATTTTTATTTACTACTTTTGTATTATAAGTAGAAGAAGATATTTTTTGCGGTTTGCAAAAAGAGAAAATAGTAATAATAATTATATAAAATATATGTTTCATATTAATAATATTTTTATTATAAAAATTAAAATAAAGTGATTGAAAAAATAAAATATTATAGATTAACTTGATATTAGTTCAGTAACCTGATGATTATCAATTTATTATTTTATATTTTTCAAATATTTGACAAATATAGCATTCTTATAAATAATAAAAAGTCAATTATTTATAATTTAGGGGCTATGTAAAAAATAATTCATCTATTTTTAGAGAAAAATTAATCATTATGCTTGATTATTGAAATTATTTTAGCTGATTAGTGGGATATTTGTTACTCAACACCTTGTAAAAATATCCATTTATAAGAAATATAAATGGATATTTTAATTGTTTAAAACAACTTTATGTTAAGTTTATTCCAACAATCCATATCAGTAAACAGCTGAGACATTGCATCCCAAATTGGAAAGTTAGCATCATCGGTTGTGTCAAGTGTCGATACTAGGTTTATCAAACCCCAGCAAGCTCTTTTTACAGGGTCTATACCTCCCCCAATCAAATTCTCCATCTCAACCGCTGTAAGTTCGCGGGAAATGATTGTGTTGTTGTTTTGAACTAAAGTGTTCATACGTTTGTTAAAAAGATTAAGTGAATAAAATACGACTTAGGCACCCGCCTGAGAAGTTCCTTTAGGGTAGCTGACATTCGCAGTGTCGGCTATCCTTTTTCTTTTGTGCTACTCACATGGGGTAGTACATTTTTTTATTTTTTTATGTGATAGTCTAAAGTAAAGACTTCACGTGATATAGTAGGATTGATTTCTATAGTTGTCATCTTACTTGCTGAAATGGGTGTATCATTTTGATACTCTATTTTTTCATAAGGAATTAGTAAACCTTGTACTTTTTTATAGGTTGTGATGTGTGATATGATATTTTCCAATTCAGTATAATCAATTAGACCTGTTTGTTTATTAAAAAATATTTTTGTTTCATTTTCACCTTCTTTTAAAAGTATCACATCATAGATTGCATTACCTTTCTGGGTTTTTTCAAGATACATCAATCTAAATTTTCTATGCTTATAATCACACAATCTTTTTGCTAAAAACGTATCGCCTATCTTGGTATCTTCTTTAGCAGCGCGTTCCATAAATTCACTTCTTCTATAAAGCGTGTCTTGAGTTATATACCACACATACTGCCCGTCATGTATAAATTTATAGCGTTTTTCGTTTTTCACTCCTTCCATGCAATATAAATTAGGAGATACCTCACTCATGATTCCTACAGATACAGCCGTATCATTTACTATGTAAAATACAGAATTTCCTGTGTATTTCAAAGATTTTATATTCTTCCAATCTTCCTTTTTTCCACAGGCTTTATAAAATTTATCTAAAACCTTATCTACATTTTGGGCGTTGATACTACTTGTTTGCAAAAAGAATAAGAGTATTACAATTACAATTACATTTTTCATAAATTAGCTACATTTTAAGAGTTTGTATCGAAATACAAACCCTGTGGATAATTAAGGCAGGGTAAATTCAGGGCAATCCATTGAGTACCAAGCACTCAATGCAGTCATGGCTCTTGGATCTTTTTCTTTGATGAAGTAGTCTGTTAGACTCCCGTATGCTATGCATAGCGCAATGCCCATAAGATAAAAATCAAAACCCCCATTCAAATTCTCCATCTCAACCGCAGTAAGTTCGCGGGAAATGATTGTGTTGTTTTGAACTAAAGTGTTCATACGTTTGTTAAAAAGATTAAGTGAATAAAATACGACTTAGGCACCCGCCTGAGAAGTTCCTTTAGGGTAGCTGACATTCGCAGTGTCGGCTGTCCTTTTTTTTATAATATAGCCTGCTTCACAACAAGCAAATTATTCCACATTATTCCCCCTTCGGGGGTTAGGGGGCTAAACTAACCAATAAAAACGTAATTGTAACAATCCATAGCAATAGCCCTGTGCCATATCCTGATAGCACCAAACTTAGCATTTCACTCCACCCACGCCTCAGTACGAGCGCAAGCCCTGTAGCCAACACACACCAATACAGCACCTCAAAAACATTTAGACTTGCAAAAGCATACGTAAGCCATGAGGGGATATTGTCCTTGCCTACCCACGCCCGCAAAGAATAAAAATTAAAATTTTGGACATCAGCCAATGTGTAGTCTTTGGCTATCAGCAGAAAATACACCAACGAAATGATAGCAGGAATAAGATACACCACTTCCGAAAGTAGCACGATTTGAAAAATACGCCTAAAACCTATTTTTATATCTTGCATGATAGTCGCACTTAGCAGGCAGAGTGTAGTAAAGCACATACGCACGAGCATAAATATAGGCATCATCACAAACCCTATCCATGCATATTCTTTCCTGTGATTCAGCATTTTCTCTATCCTTTCCTGTGCGAGCTGTTGTCCCCACGCTTCATAATACATACTATCCGAAAGCACCATATTTTGAAACAAATCTATGATAAGCACATACGCGAGGCACAAAACTACGAAAAATATGCGTTTGTCAAAACTAAAAAGTTTACGTATTTTTTCAGTTTGTAGAGTATTGCTTTGCATAGTGTGTACTTTTGGTTACGATTGCGTTGCAAAGATAAAGCTGTTTTTTGTAAATTATTTCTTTTAGGTAGTTCTATTTTAGAAGTGGATGGCTTCTAATTTATACCTTGAATGGATATAAGTTTGATATTGAGTAAAATTAGATAAGAGGTTTGAAGTATAAACTTAATACTTTGATTATTAAGTTTTTATATAATTTATATAACTATTTTTTTGTTTTTAAAATAAATTATTTGCAAATATAAAAACAAAAGTATATATTTGCTCGATATATACACTTCCAACACACAAGCGTATGAAAACAACCCTGAATGCACTCGATAAAAAGGGTGTAAAAAAGAAGGAACAGCAAGAAGTCCAAAACCAACAAGAACAAGGAAAGGACTTTCAGGCTGAAAACCCCTTCAACAAGCCTGCTCAAATGAAAAAGGCAAACCCTTTTGGGAAGCCGAGCAGTGGAGGCGAAACTATCCAACAGAAAAGTGCGATGCCTCAAGATGTCCAATCACAAATGGAAAGTTCATTTGGCGCGGATTTCTCAGACGTAAAAATCCATACAAATTCTCAAAAAGCCTCCAAAATGGGCGCACACGCCTTTGCACAAGGCAACAACGTCCACTTTGCACAAGGCAAATTTGACCCCAGTAGCAAGTCAGGCAAACAACTCATAGGACACGAACTTTCGCACGTAGTACAGCAAAGAAGTGGCAAAGTGAAGCCCAATATGCAAATGAAAGGTGGCTTGGCTTTGAACACTGAAGACAAGCACGAAAACGAAGCAGACAAACAAGGCGCACTCGCGGCAGAAGGCAAACCTGTGCAAACCAAAATGGCATCAGGTAGCAACAACGCCCAAATGTCGTCCGAAAATGCACCCGTACAAGGCTTTTTTGGCAATTTAGTCAAAAAAGGCTTAAACTTCTTGAAAAGTACTGTAGTGGATATGATTCCGCAAGAGTACAAGGATATGATTCCGCAAGAACTACGCGACATGGCA